>CALFYQ010000077.1 GCA_937952085.1 uncultured Paracoccaceae bacterium
ACCTCGACCCGAGAGCTCGCGGCCGACCGGTGAGGACGGCCCTCGACGTCGACCCGAAACCTCGCCGCCCTCCCCCTATCCCTCACCGTGATCGACGAGCGGGCCGAGCGGCTCGCCCCGCTCGCCGGCCTCGCCCGGACGGAGGCTGCGGCGCTGCCGGAGGCGCTCGTCGCCGCCGCGCCGCCGGGCGCCGCCTTCGTCATCCTCACGCACGACCATGCGCTCGACTTCCACATCGCCGAGGCGGCGCTCCGGCGCGGCGACGCCGCCTATGTCGGCATGATCGGCTCCGCCTCGAAACGGGCGCAGCTCGCGGCCCGTCTGCGGGCCGCGGGGCTTCCGGACGCCGGCCTCACCTGCCCGATCGGCGCCGACGGGCCGAAGGACAAGCGGCCCGAGCTGATTGCGCTCGCCGCCGCGGCAGAGATCTCGGCGCGGCTCTTCGGCTGAGGCGGTTCAGACCGCCTGCCCGGCGGCGAAGCCCGAGGCCCAGGCCCACTGGAAATTGTAGCCGCCGAGCCAGCCGGTCACGTCCACGCATTCGCCGATGAAATGGAGCCCGGGGACGGCGCGGGCCGCCATCGTCCGGCCGTCGAGATCCTCCGTCGCGACGCCGCCGAGCGTGACCTCGGCGGTCCGGTAGCCTTCGGTGCCGGTAGGATTCACCTCCCAGCCGGCGACAAGATCGGCGATCTCGCGGAGCCGCCTGTCGGAAAGCGCGGCGAGGGGGCGCGGCTCGCCGGCCTCCGCCTCCAGCCATTCGGCGAGGGCCTTTGGCAGGAAGGCGGAAAGCGCGGTGCGGAGCGCCCGCTTCGGCCCCTCGGCGCGGGCCGCCTTCAGCGCCTCGAACGCCGCCTCCCGCCCGGCGAAGACGATGCGGAGCGCCATCCCCTCCCGCCAGAAGGAGGAAACCTGGAGGAGCGCCGGGCCGGACAGGCCGCGATGGGTGAAGAGCATCGCCTCGCGGAACGTCGCGCCGCCCGCCGAGGCCTCCACCTCGGCGGCGACGCCGGCGAGGGGGCGGAGCCGTTCGAGGAGCGGCGGCGGCAGGGTGAAGGGCACGAGCGCGGGCCGCGTCTCCGTCACGCGGAGCCCGAACTGGCGCGCGAGGTCATAGGCGAAGCCCGTCGCCCCCATCTTCGGGATCGACTTGCCGCCGGTCGCGACGATGAGCGCGGCCGTCTCCACCGCCCCACGCGCGGTGCGGAGGCGAAAGCCGCCTTCCACCCGCTCCACCGCCTCGACGGGCTCGGAGAGGCGAAGCTCGGCCCCGGCGTCCCGCATCTCGGCCAGCAGCATCGAGACGATGGCGCCGGACCGCTGGTCGCAGAAGAGCTGGCCGAGCGTCTTCTCATGCCAGGTGAGCCCATGCGCCTCGACCAGCGTGATGAAATCGGCCGGCCGATAGCGGGCGAGGGCGGAGGCGGCGAAGCGCGGGTTCCCAGAGAGGAAACGGTCGGGCGCCGTGTGGATGTTGGTGAAGTTGCAGCGCCCGCCGCCGGAAATGCGGATCTTCTCGCCGGGCTTCGCGGCATGGTCGATGACGAGGACGCGCCGGCCCCGCTTCGCCGCCTCCGCCGCCGCGAACATCCCCGCGGCGCCGGCCCCGAGGATGACCGCGTCATGGCTCATGCGAGGAGCCCGATCTCCCGCCCGAGCGCCGCGCCCTTCGCCGGGTCATAGGGGAGGAGCGGCGGGCGCGTGTTGGCCCAGCGGGCCTCTCCGGTCGCCAGCGCCTTCACCCGCTTCTGCGCCTCGATCAGCGGGTGCTTGGCGACGGCGAGCCGCACCGCGGTGACGGCGGGCTGGAGCGCGGCGGCCGCCTCCGGGCTCCGGTCCCAGGCCAGGACGAGCTCGGCGATGGCGCGGGCGTTGAGGTTCGCGGTGGCGGTGATGCAGCCCGGCGCGCCAAGCGGCAGCGCCTTGTCGAGCGCGCTCTCGGCCGAGGGATAGACGATCAGCCCCTCGATCCCGAGGAGCTTCTCCGTGTTCGACCAGTCGCCGGACGAGTCCTTGATGCCCACCACCTCCTCGAAATCGGCGAAGAGCCGGGCGACGAGCGGGACGGGGAGGCCGACGCCGGCCACCTGCGGGATGTGGTAGAGGTAGAGCGCGAAGCCGGGCCGCCGCACCGCCTCGATCAGCCGGGCGTAATAGGCGTAGAGCCCGTCATCGGGGACGTTCTTGTAGTAGAAGGGCGGCAGCGTCATCACCCCGGCGCAGCCGAGATCGAGGCAGGCGCGGGAGAGGCGGGCGGTGTCCGCGAGGCTGGTGAGGCCGGTTCCGGGGATCAGCTTCTCGGCCGGCGCGCCGGCGGCGATCAGCGCCCCGAGCGC
Source organism: uncultured Paracoccaceae bacterium (assembly GCA_937952085.1). Taxonomy (GTDB): domain Bacteria; phylum Pseudomonadota; class Alphaproteobacteria; order Rhodobacterales; family Rhodobacteraceae; genus Pikeienuella. The sequence continues at coordinate 2,337 of CALFYQ010000077.1, forward strand.
CTCGATCCGCTCGTCGATCCCGACCGAGAGCGCCTCGCCGGTGGTGCCGAAGGGCGCGAGCGCGGCGCAGCCCTCGTCGAGAAGCGCGAGGGCGTGGTCGATGAAGAGGCTCGTGGCGATCCGCCCGTCATCCTCGAAGGGGGTGAAGTTCGGCGCGACGACGCCGCGCGGGGCGGTATGGGGCAAGGCATCCTCCGTTCCGGCCGCGCCGGGCCGGGGCGAAGCCGGCCCCGGCGCCCGCCGGGCCGCGCCGCCTTGGCGCCACGGAACCGGGGGCGGGTCAAGGGCGGGGCGGCGGTGGGGGGCGGGCGGCGACGGGGCTATCGCGTGCGATAAGGTAGTTAATCCATTGATTCAAAATATGTTGTGACCCTCGCCGTGAGAGAAAGGCGCGCGACGCTTCGGATATCTCCCCGGACCGGAAGAGCGGCCTTCCAGCGGAC
>CALFYQ010000078.1 GCA_937952085.1 uncultured Paracoccaceae bacterium
GGCGGCGACGCGGATCAGCGCCTGATCGAGGCCGGGCGCGGGCGCCGCGATCTCCACCGCCGCGAGGGGGGCGTTCGGCTCCCGGACCATCATCGCCTTCATCGCCCGCTCCTCATGCGGCCAGCATCGCGGCCACCTTCGCGGCCGGCCCGGCGCCGGCGGCCGGGGCGAGGCTTATCGTCAGCCGCCGGTCGAGCGCCACCCGTTCCGGGAAGGGGGCGACGAGCCGGCCCGTCTTCATCGCCCGGCGGACGAGGTGGAGATGGCCGATCAGCACGCCGCCGCCCGCCGCCGTCTCGTCAAGCGCGAGGGCGTAGAGCGAATGGACCGGGCCGGCGGGCGGCCGCGCCGGGGCGCCCTCGGCCGCGGCGGCCCAGAGCGCCCAGTCCCCCGCCCAGGCGGAATCGGTGAGAAGCGCCTCCCGCGCGAGGTCCGCCGGGCGGCGGAGGCGGCGGGCGACGGAGGGGGCGCAGACCGGGAAGATCACGTCCGGCCCGAGATCTCGCGTCTCGGCGGCGCCCTCGGCGGGCTCGTAGAAGACGGCGAGGTCGAACGGCTCCCGAAGGAGGTTCGGCGCGCGTTCGAGCGCGGTGACGGAGATCGAGAGGCCGGGCGCGGCGGCGCGGATCGCGGGGAGGCGAGGCGAGAGCCAGAGTTGCGCGAGGGCGGGGAGGGCGGCGATCCGCGCCTCCCGCGGCCCGGCCTCGGCGCGAAGGCGCGCGGCGGCGGCGCCGAGCGCGTCGAAGGCGGCGGCGAAGCCTTCGGCCGCCTCGGCCCCGAGCTTGGTCAGCCGCACGCCCTTGGCGTTCCGCTCGAAGAGCGCCGCGCCGATGGCGGCTTCGAGCGCCTTCACCTGCTGTGCGACGGCGCCGGGGGTGACGCACAGCTCCTCCGCCGCCGCGGCGAAGCCGCCGCGCCGCGCCGCCGCCTCGAAGGCGCGGAGCGCGTTGAGCGGCAGGGCCGGCGGCCGAGGCGGGGCGAGGCTCATGGAGCAAGGCGTAGGATTTCTACGCCTAGGCCGCAAGAGAACTGGTTTGCGCCTGCGAAGCCGCGGGCGTCTTCTCCGCGGCGAAGGAGACCGATCATGCTCGACACCGCGCCCTTTCAGCCCGCGATCGCCCGCGCCCGCATCGCCGCCGTGGCGCGGGAGGCGGAGGCCCTGCCGCCTGGCGCCGTCGCCGGCCGCGTCGAGGCGCTGGCGGCGCGGAGCCGCGAGCTCCACGAGCGGGACTGCTTCAACCTCAACCCGGCGACCAACGTGCTGAACCCGCGGGCGGAGGCGCTGCTCTCCGCCGGGCTCGGCGCGCGGCCCTCGCTCGGCTGGCCGGGGGACAAGTACGAGACCGGGCTCGAAGCCATCGAGGAGATCGAGGTGATCGCGGCGGCGCTGGCGGCGGAGGTCTTCGGCGCGAAGTTCGTCGAGCTTCGCGTTCCCTCGGGCGCGATGGCCAACCTGATGGCTTTCATGGCGCTGGCGAAGCCGGGGGACGCGGTCATCACCCCGCCCGCCGCCATCGGCGGCCATGTCACCCACCATGCGCCGGGGGCGGCGGGGCTTTACGGGCTCCGCATCCTGCCGGCGCCGGTGGATGCGGAGGGGTTCACGGTGGACGCGGACGGGCTCCGCGCGCTGGCGCGGGAGGCGCGGCCGAAGCTCATCACGCTCGGCGGCTCGCTCAACCTCTTCCACCACCCGGTCGCGGCGGTGCGGGAGATCGCCGACGAGGTGGGCGCGAAGCTCCTCTTCGACGCGGCGCATCTTTCGGGGCCGATTGCGGGCGGCGCCTGGCCGAACCCGCTCGCCGAGGGCGCGCATCTGATGACGATGTCAACCTACAAGAGCCTCGCCGGGCCGGCGGGCGGGCTGATCGTGACGAACGATGCGGAGATCGCGGAGCGGCTGGCGGCGGTGGCCTTCCCCGGCCTCACCGCCAATTTCGACGCGGGGAAGACCGCCGCGCTGGCGGTGACGCTGGCGGACTGGAAGGGCTGCGGCGCGGCGCATGGTGCGGCGATGGTCTCGCTGGCGCGGGCCTTCGGCGGGCTGCTGGCGGAGGCGGGGCTGCCGGTTCACGCCGCGGGGCGGGGGATCACCCGCTCGCACCAGTTCGCGCTCGAGGCGGCGCGCTGGGGCGGCGGGCAGGCGGCGGCGAAGCGGATCCGGAAGGCGGGGTTCCTCGCCTGCGGCATCGGCCTGCCGATCGAGCCGGTTCCGGGGGACATGGCGGGCCTCCGGCTCGGCGCGAACGAGTTGGCGCGCTGGGGCGTGACGGAGGCGGACCTGCCGGAGATCGCCGCGCTGCTCGTCCGCGCGCTGACCGAGGCGGCGCCGGAGCGGTTGGCGGGCGAGACGGCGCGGCTCCGCCGAGGGTTCGACCGGGTGCATTTTGTGGCGGAGAGCGCGTGATGTTGCCCGATCCGATCAAGGCGCATTTCGCGGCGCAGGCGGAGGCGTGCCGCACGATGGGCTCGCCCTTCACCGCGCGGCTGTTGGAGCTCGTTGCCGAGGCCCTTCCGGAGAGCGCCTTCGCGGCGCGGATCGCCGGCTGGGCGGGGGACCCGCGGGACGACGCGCTGGCGCTTCGCGTCGCCGGCGGGCTCAATGCGCTTGCCATGTCAGGCCGCGTTCCGGCCTTCACCGCCGCCTATCCGCCGGCCGATGGGCCGGATGCGGAGACGCTGGCGGCGGCGATCCGGGCGGAGGACGGGTTCCTGGCGGCGTTCCTGAATTCGGCGCCGCAGACCAACGAGACGGCGCGCTCTGCGGTGCTGCTCGGCGGGCTCCTCCATGTCGCGGCGAAGACGGGGCTTGAGATCGAGCTTCTGGAGATCGGCGCCTCGGTCGGGCTCAACCTGATCCCTGACCGGTATCGCTACGAGCTCGGCGCGGGGCGGGTCTGGGGCGACGCGGCGGCGCGGCCGGTGATCGCCAGCGACTGGCGCGGCGCGATCCCGCCGCTCGACGCGCCGCTCCGGATCGGCGGCCGGGCCGGGGTGGACCTCAACCCGGTGGACCCGGCGCTCCGGCCCGCGCCGCTTCTCGCCTATGTCTGGCCCGACCAGGCGGCGCGGGTGGCGCGGATGAAGGCGGCGCTCGACGCGCTCGCGGCGACGCGCTGGCGGGTGGAGACGGGCGACGCGGCGGCGTGGATCGCCGCGCGGCTGGCGCGGCCGCAGGCGGAGGGCGTGGCGCGCGTCGTCACCCACACGGTGATGTGGAGCTATCTGCCGGCGGCGACGCGGGCCGCGATCGACGCCAGCTTCGCCGAGGCAGGGGCGCGGGCGACCATGGCGCGGCCGCTCGGCCGGCTCTCGGTGGAGATGGACGCGGAGACGGGCTCCGCCGCGGTGGACCTGACGCTCTGGCCGGGCGGCGCGAGGCGGCGGCTCGGGCGGAGCTGCTTTCACGGAAGCTGGGCGGAGTGGGCGTGATGGCCGCCCGGGTTCAGCCGCCGCCGTCGATCTTCTTCAGGTCGTCCTCGATCCGGAGCCAGGGCAGGCGCTCGGCCCAGGAGACGTGGAAGGTCGGGCGATAGGCGGCGGGGTCGTTCAGCGAGGCGGCGTAAAGGTCCGTCTCGCCCGGCCGTTTCGCGTTCCGATAGCCCATCGGCGAGCCGCAGCGCGGGCAGAAGAGCCGCGAGACGCCGGGGGAGGATGCATAGGCCGCCAGGGCGCCGGACCAGCGGAGCCGTTGGTCCTCGACGCAGAGGAAACCGGCGACCGGCGCGGAGGTGGCGCGCCGGCAGCTTTCGCAATGGCAGAGCGCCTGCCATTTCGGCGCGCCGTCGAATTCGTAGCGCACCGCGCCGCAGAGGCAGCGCCCTGCGCCGCCCGCCGCGCTCACTCCGCCGCCATCCGCTTCGACGCCTCGCCGCAGCCATAGGCGTCGCGGATCATGGCCCCGAGCGCCTCGATCATCGGCCGCTTCGGCCCTTCGGCGAGATACATGCCGATGCGGATCGGCGGCAGTTCCGGCAGCGTCGCGCCGTGGTCGATCACCTCGAAATAGGGCGGGATCGACGAGCGGATCTGGGTATGGATGGCGAGGTCGGCGGAGACGGCGGCCTCGACCGAGCGGGTCTGGTCGCTTTCCACCGTCATCTCCCAGCGGATGCCGGCCCGGTCCAGCGCGCGCTGCACCAGCGGACGGAAGATGCAGCCCCGCTCATAGGCGAGCTTCACCGGGCGCTCCTTCCAGGCCGCGCCGCCATGCGCGCCGACCCAGACGAGGAAGCTTTCCTCCAGCACCTCGCCGCCTGGCGCGATCTCCGCCTCGGTGCTGAGGATGAGATCGACCTCGCCGCGGGAGAATTCCTCCTTCAGCCGCCGCGTGAAGGAGGAGGTGAGCGAGACCTTCACCCGCGGGAAGGCCCGGTTGAACCGTTGCAGCACCGCCGGGATGTGCGGATAGACGATGTCGTGCGGCACGCCCAAGAGAAGCTCCCCCTCGAACTCGTCGCAGGTTAGCCGGCTCCAGACCTCGTCGTTGAGCGCGACCATCTTGCGGGCGTAGCCGAGCAGAAGCTCGCCCTCGGCGGTGAGGGCGACGCCGCGGCCGGCGCGGTCCAGGAGCGCCACGCCGATCCCGTCCTCGAGGCGCTTCAACTGCATCGAAACGGCGGATTGCGTCAGGTTCAGCCGCCCGGCGGCGGCGGTGACCTTCCCCTCGTCGGCGACGGTGACGAAGCTCCTGAGCGCCGTGAGGTCCAGGTTGCGGGGCATATCAACCTCCGTGATTGACCCGATCAGATCAATTCATTTCCGAGATGCTACATGAACCGCCATATGGA
>CALFYQ010000079.1 GCA_937952085.1 uncultured Paracoccaceae bacterium
GGCTCGAGTTCCTCCGCACCATTCCGGGCTCGCTCGGCGGCGCCGCGGCGATGAACGCGGGCTGCTATGGCGCCTACATGGCCGACGTCTTCGAAAGCGCCGAGGCTGTGACGCGGGCGGGGCGCGCGATCACGCTCTCGCCCGCGGAAATGGGCTTCGCCTACCGTTCCTCCGAGGCGCCGGAAGGGACGATCCTCACCGCGATCACCCTTCGCGGCCGGCCCGATGCGCCGGACGCGATCCGCGCCCGGATGGCGGAGGCGCTGGAGAGGCGCGCAGCCTCCCAGCCGGTGAAGGACCGCACCGCCGGCTCCACCTTCCGCAACCCGGCCGGCTTTTCCTCCACCGGCCGAGGCGATCACGGGCAGGAGCTGATGGCCTGGCGGCTGATCGACGAGGCCGGTTGCCGCGGCCTCCGGATCGGCGGCGCGGTGATGAATGAGAAGCACTCCAACTTTCTCACCAACGCGGGCGGCGCAACCGCATCGGATCTCGAAAAACTCGGCGAAGAAGTGCGGAGAAGGGTTCTCAAATCGTCCGGGCTGCTGCTAGAGTGGGAAATCAGGCGGATCGGTCTTCCGAACCCGCCTGGCGAGCCGGAAAACCGGCCGTAAACAAAAGGTTAAAGCCCCGGCCAAACGGGGCGGACGAGGCGCGGATGTCGAGCAGGACGACGCGCGTGGCGGTGCTGATGGGCGGCCGGTCGGCCGAGCGCGAGGTCTCACTCGTCTCGGGCGCCGAATGCGCAAAGGCGCTGCGCGCCGCAGGATTCGAAGTGGTGGAGATCGACGCGGGGAAGGACCTCGCGGCGCGGCTCGTCGCGGCGGCGCCCGACGTCGTCTTCAACGCCCTTCACGGCCGCTGGGGCGAGGATGGCTGCGTCCAGGGCCTCCTCGAGACCATGGGCCTCCCCTACACCCATTCGGGCGTCCTCGCCTCGGCCCTCGCCATGGACAAGATGCGCGCGAAGGAGGTCTTCGCCGCGCGCGGCGTGCCGGTGATGCCCGGACGCCTCGTCTGCCGCGCCGAGGTGGAGGGAAGCCACCCGATGGAGCCGCCCTATGTGGTGAAGCCCTACAACGAGGGCTCCTCCGTCGGCGTCTACATCGTGCAGAGCGGCGCCAATGGCCCGGCCAGGCTCGCGGCCGACGCGCCGGACGTGCTGATGGTCGAGAAATACGCGCCGGGGCGGGAGATGACCGTCGCCGTGATGGGCGATCGGGCGCTCACCGTCACCGACATCGTCTCGGCGACGGGCTGGTACGACTACCACGCCAAATACGCCGCCGGCGGCTCCCGGCACATCATCCCGGCCGACCTGCCGGCGGATGTCTTCGAGGCCTGCCTCGCGCACGGGCTCGCCTGCCACCAGGCGCTCGGCTGCCGCGGCGTCTCGCGGGTCGATCTCCGCTGGGACGAAACGAAGGGCGTCGGCGGGCTGGCGGTGCTCGAACTCAACACCCAGCCCGGCATGACGCCGACTTCGCTCGTCCCCGAGCAGGCGGCGCATCACGGGATCGACTTCCCCGCGCTCTGCACGTGGATCGTGGAGGACGCCTCATGCGGGCGCTGAAGCGGCCCTTCGAGGGGCGGGATCCGGCTCCCTCCCGCCTCGCCTTCCGGCTGAAGCGGCTCTGGCGGAGCGAGGGCTTCCGCCGCACCGTCGCGATGCGGGCTCCGGCGGCGCTGGCGCTCGGCATCTGCGTCTGGGTCGGCGCGCAGCCGGAGCTTCGCGCGCAGGGCGCGGATCTCTGGCGCGCCGCGGTCGCCAAGATCGCCGAGCGCCCGGAATTCGCCATTCGCCGGATCGAGGTGCGCGGCGCCGCGCCCGGCGTGACGCGGGAGATCGAGGCGGCGCTCGCCCCCTGGCGCGGCGCCTCCTCGCTCGCCGCCGACGCCGGCGCGATCCGCGACGCGACGCTGGCGATCGGCTGGGTGGAGCGCGCCACGGTGCGCCTCTCCGCCCCCGAAACCCTCATCGTCCAGGTGCGGGAGCGGCGGCCCGCGCTCCTCTGGCGGCATGACGGCGCGCTTCGGCTGATCGACGCCGGCGGCGCCGTGCTCGCCGAGGTCGCTGCGCGGGGCGAATGGCCGGAAATGCCGCTCGTCGCCGGCGCCGGGGCCGACGCGGCGGCTGGCGAGGCGCTTCGCATCTTCGCCGCCGCGGCGGGGCTCGGCCCCCGCATTCGCGGCCTCGTCCGCGTCGGCGAACGGCGCTGGGACGTGATCCTGCATCAAGGCCCGACCGTCATGCTCCCGGCGGCGGGCGCGGTGGACGCGATGGGCTATCTCGCCGCGCTCGACGCCGGCGAGGCGGCGACGCGCCGCGAAGTCGCAACGATCGATCTCCGCCTCGCCGGGCGGCCGACCATCCGCCTCACGCCCGAGGCGGCCGAGGCGCGGGCCAGGGCGAAGGCGCCGAAAAAGCCGGGAACCAACGCATGAGCACCTACCTCGCCGACATGCGCGCCATGCGCGAACGCCTCCGCGCGGCCCTCCGCCGCGGACGCATCGCGGTGCTCGATGTCGGCTCGTCGAAGACGGCCTGCCTTGTCGTCGAGGTGGATGCGGAGCGGCTGAACCAGGCGGCGCAGCGCGGCCTCGCGCATGAGGCGCACGCTGCGCTCCGCGTCGTCGGCGCCGGCGTCACCCGCTCGCGCGGCGTCCGTCTCGGCGAGATCGTCGAGATGGAGGAGGCCGAGCGCGCCATCCGCACCGCGCTCGAACGCGCGGAGAAAAGCGCCGGCGCGCGGGTCGACCAGGTGATCGCCGCCGTCTCGGGCGCGCGGCCCCGCAGCACGGCGGGCTTCGGCGAAGTGGAGCTTGAGGCGGAGGAGACGACGGGGCGGGACATCGCCCGCGCGCTCCACGCCGCCGGCGGGCCGGAGCGGCGCGAGGGGCGGGAGATCGTCCACGCGATGCCGGTCCATTTCACGCTGGATGGCCGCACCGCCACGACCGATCCGCGCGGCATGACGGCGCGCACCCTCTCGGTCGATCTCCACGCCGTCACCGCCGACCGGACGCCGCTCCGGAACCTCGCCGCCTCGGTGCGGCGCTGCGATCTCGAGCTTGCCGGCGTCGTCATCGGTGCCTACGCCTCCGGGCTATCGGCGCTCGTAGAGGACGAGCAGAAGCTCGGCGCCGCCTGCATCGATCTCGGCGCGGGCTCGACCGATATCGGCGTGTTCCTGCGCGGCCATCTCGTTCACGCCGACAGCGCCCGGATCGGCGGAGACCATGTCACCCAGGACATCTCCGTCGGCCTCTCCATGCCGGAGGCGGAGGCGGAGCGGATCAAGACGCGCCATGGCGGCGCCGTCGCCACCGGCCTCGACGAGCGGGAGCTGATCGAGGCGCCGCATCTCGGCGAAAGCCACCCCGCCGAGCGCCGCCGCATTTCCCGCTCCGCCCTGATCGGCGTGATCCGGCCGCGGATGGAGGAGATCCTCGAAGACGCCCGCGCCCGGCTGGACAAGGCAGGCTTCCGGCAGCTTCCCGGCCGGCGCATCGTGCTCACCGGCGGCGGCGCGCAGCTTGTCGGCATCGAGGAGGTGGCGCAGCGCATCCTCGGCCGGCAGGTGCGAATCGGCCGGCCGATGCGGATCGCCGGCCTGCCGCAGGCGACGACGGGGCCGGATTTCTCCGCCCTTGTCGGCCTCGCGCTCCACGCGGCGCTGCCGAAGGACGAGCTCTGGGATTTTGAGCCGGTCGCCGCCTTCGCCCCGCGTCGCCGCCTCGCCGGCGCGGTGCGCTGGTTCCGCGACAATTGGTGACGGGCGCGAATTTCCTTCGCCGCCCGCTCGCGCCGCGGCGCATTCCTCACTAGATCGTGCGCCAGCGATGCGCGCGAACCGACCGGAGGGGGACATGGGGCCGAGCAGACGGACGCTTCTGCAGGGGGCGGCGTTTCTCGCCGGATACGGGCTTACGCCGGCGGCGCTCCGGGCGCAGCCGGTATCGGGGGAAGGGCGGGCCTTCTCCTTCGCCTCGCTGCTCGCGCGGGCCGAGGCGATGGCGCGCGCGCCCTACCAGCCGCCCTATCGGCCGATGCCCGACGTCGTCGCCCGGATCGACTATGTCGAGCACGGCAAGCTGAAGTTCCGCCCCGAGCGCGCCCTCTTCTCCGGCGAGACGGAGGGGACGCACGCCGCCTATCCGCTCGAATTCTTCCATCTCGGCCAGTATTTCGCCAAGCGGGTGAAGATGCACGTGGTCGAGGGCGGCCGCGCCTGGGAAATCCCCTACGACCCGACCAAGTTCGAGATGCCGTCGGACAGCCCCGCCAAGGCGTTGCCGCCGGACGCCGGCTATGCCGGCTTCCGCCTCCAGGAATGGCACGAGGCGGAGGACTGGCGGACGCAGGACTGGGTCGCGTTCCTCGGCGCCTCCTATTTCCGCGCGATCGGCGGGGCGGGGCAATACGGGCTTTCGGCCCGCGGCGTCGCCATCGACGCCGCCGTCGCCGGGGCCAGCGAGGAATTCCCGGACTTCACCGAATTCTACATCGAGGAGGGGCTGACGCCGGAGGCCCCCGTCCTCGTCTCCGCGCTGCTCGACGGGCCGAGCCTTTCGGGCGCGTTCCGCTTCCACCTGACGCGCGGACTGGACCGCGACGCCGGCGTCTTGATGGAGGTCGAAGCGTCGCTGTTCATGCGGCGGGCGGTCTCCCGCCTTGGCCTGGCGCCGCTCACCTCGATGTTCTGGTACGGCGAATATGGCCGGGAGCGGATGAGCGACTGGCGCCCCGAGATCCATGATTCCGATGGGCTCGCGCTCTGGACCGGGTCGGGAGAGCGCATCTGGCGGCCGCTCAACAACCCGACCGCCACCCGCATCTCCGCCTTCCTCGACGAGAACCCGCGCGGCTTCGGCCTCCTTCAGCGGGACCGCAACTTCGACCACTATCTCGACGGCGTCATGTACGACCGGAGGCCCTGCCTCTGGGTCGAGCCGGTGAAGCCCTTCGGCCGCGGCGCCGTGGAGCTTCTCGAGATCCCGACCGACGACGAGATCCACGACAATATCGGCGCCTTCTGGGTGCCGGAGGCGCCCGTCGCGCCAGGCCAGCGGCATGACCTTCACTATCGCCTCCACTGGCTGAACGACGAGCCCTATCCGGCCGAGATCATCGCCCGCTGCATCGCCACGCGGATCGGAAAGGGCGGCCAGCCGGGCCTGCCGCGGCCGGCCGACGTCTACCGCTTCGCAGTCGAGTTCGACCGGCCCTCGGTGATGACGCGCATCCCCTACGGCGTCTTCCCCGAGGTGGTGGTGACGGCAAGTTCGGGGAGCGTTGATCGGGTCTTTTCGGAGCCGGTGCCGAACGGAAATGTCTGGCGCGCGAACTTCGACCTCGCGCTGGCCCCCGGCCTCTCGTCAGACCTGAGGCTTTACATGAAATTGAACGACGAACCTCTTACAGAAACGTGGATTTATCAATTCAGCCCAGATCTCGCATCGTTCCGATAGGCCGCAAGGCGCCGCGAAAAGCGAAAAACTTGAGGGTAATTCGCATCGACAACGGAATCCCCTTGAGATAACTTCGCAAAATAACGCCTCAGAGCAGAGAACGAAGGCGTGGTCGCAGCAACGGCAACATACAGGCGAAACACATGGCCCTCACCCTGAAGGCGCCGGAGCCCGACGAGCTCCGGCCTCGGATCACCGTGTTCGGCGTCGGCGGCGCCGGCGGCAACGCCGTCAACAACATGATCGAGAAGGCGCTCGAGGGCGCTGAATTCGTCGTGGCGAACACCGACGCGCAGGCGCTGCAGCAGGCGCGCTCGCCCCGCCGCCTCCAGCTTGGCGCGGATGTCACGCAGGGCCTCGGCGCGGGCGCGAAGCCGGAAGTCGGCGCCGCCGCCGCGGAAGAGAGCATCGACGAGATCGTGGGCCATCTCGAAGGCTCCCACATGTGCTTCATCACCGCCGGCATGGGCGGCGG
>CALFYQ010000080.1 GCA_937952085.1 uncultured Paracoccaceae bacterium
CGGCCCGTGTGACCAACACGGGCCGCGCCCGCCCCTCCCCGCGGGCGGGCGCCCCCAGTTGTTAGAAGCGGATTGGCCTGAGGTCGGCGCGACGCGATAAAGCGCCCATGCCGACTGGATCAGGCGCCCGCCCAGGAGCGGCCGCGTCCCTTCCCGCGCAGCTCAACCTTCCGGTGGATCTGGACGAAAGAAATGAGAAGCGGCGCGCCCAAACGCATTCACAATGAGTGATACGGCTGGAACTACAACCGCTTGACCCCGGCTTTCACCGTGAAATCGCCTGCGCGGTCAGTCGTCCCGCCGCGGCAGGAACGGTAGCGGCGCAACCGGCACGCCCTCCTCGATCAGCGCCTTGGCCTCCTCGCCGGTGGCCTCGCCGTGGATCGGTTTCGTCTCGGCCTCGCCGAGATGCATCGCCCGCGCCTCCTCGGCGAAGCGGCGGCCGACCCAGGTAGACTTCGCCTCGATCTCGGCGCGGAGCGCCGCGAGCTTCTGGGCGATCTCGGCCGGCACGGGCGCCGAGAGCATCGGCTGCGCCGGCGCCTCCCGCCCGCCCGACGCCGGATGGGCCGGGGCGTCAACCTTCCGATTCGAGCGCGTCGGCAGCCGCGGCGCCATCAGCGCCTTGGCCACCTTCGGCGAGCCGCAGATCGCGCAACTCACCAGCCCCCGCGCCGCCTGATCGTCATAGGCCGCGGAGGAGCCGAACCAGGCCTCGAATTCGTGGCCGTCCGCGCATCTGAGATCGTATCGGATCATTCGCCCGTCCCTTTCACCCCCAGATATATAAGACATTTCGGTGAAAGCGATCCTGCTGTCATCGTCGCGGCGCATCCTGTATTTCCACGACGCCATGACCGCCGCGACCTTCCTCCAGGCCTATGCGCCCGCTCTGGCCGCGGGGGTCTTCGCCGCCGCAGGGGCCGCAGGCGGCGCCGCGGCGGGCGCCGGCTGGTCCGCCGCAGGCGGCGCGCTCGGCGCCCTTGTTGGGGCCGCCCTCTTCCTCCGTCGCCCCGCGCCGCCCGCCGCCGCCGAGCCGGCGCTGGAACCCGCGCCGCCGCAGGAGGCCCCTCCCCCGCCGCCGCCCGTCTCCCCGCTCGTCGCGGAAGCCGCGCTCCGCCTTCTTCCCGCCGCGGCCATCGTGGTGGACGCCGAGTTGCGGGTCCGCCGGATCAACGCGGAAGCCATGCGCATCCTCGTCGAGGACGACCGGCCCGAGGCGGCGGAACAGGCGATCGGCCAGCACCTCGTCTCCCTCGTCCGCGCGCCGGGCCTGATCTCGGCGGCCGAGGACGCGCTGGCGGATGGCGTGCCGCGCACCCTTCCCGTCACGCTCCTGAAGGCGCGCACGGAGCGGGCCCTGATCGCCCATTTCCGCGCGCTCGGAGCCGCCGACGTCCGCGGCCCCGCCGCGCTCATCGTGATCGAGGACCAGACCCGCATCCGCCAGATCGAGGAGATGCGGCAAGACTTCATCGCCAACGCCAGCCACGAGCTGAAGACGCCGCTCGCCTCCATCATCGGCTTCATCGAGACGCTCCAGGGCCCGGCAAAGGACGACGCCGAGGCCCGCGCCCGCTTCCTCGGCATCATGGCGAGCCAGGCCGAGCGGATGAAGCGGCTGGTGGAAGACCTGATGTCGCTTTCCCGCATCGAGATGAACGCCCATGTCCGCCCGACCGGCGACGTGGATCTTGGCGCGGTGGCTCATTCCGTCGCCGCCGCGCTCGAACCCGTCGCGCGCGAGGCGAAGGCGAAGCTCGTCGTCGTCGCGCCGCAGAGCGGCCCGATCGTCTCCGGCGATCCGGACCAGATCGCCCAGCTCATCACCAACCTGATCGACAACGCGGTGAAGTATGGCGGCGAAGGCGTGACCGTGACCGTCTCCGCCGCCGAACCGACGCCGGAGCGGCCGCAGATGGTGGGGGTGACCGTCACCGACGACGGGCCCGGGATCGCCCGCGAACACCTGCCGCGCCTGACCGAACGCTTCTATAGGGTATCCGCTGCGCGGAGCCGGGCCGTCGGCGGAACGGGGCTCGGCCTCGCCATCGCCAAACACATCCTGCAGCGCCACCGGGGGGACCTTCAGGTGCGCTCCAGGCTGGGCGAAGGAAGCGCCTTCACCATCTGGCTGCCGAAGCGGGCCGACTCGGCGCCGCCCCGAATTTCGTGAAGGCGCGCGCCGCCGCCGGCGCAACGCATCGCTCCCACATGTCAATATCGTTCCAGATCAACAATCTGGATGTCACATAAGTGTATCCGCTTCGTCATAGAAGGTGCAGCCGTGGGCGCTAGGCCTCGCCGCGAGACAGGGCGCACCCGTTCTGCTCGTCAGAAACGACCCATCCGGCTCACGACACGGAGACTATCCCGATGAAACAGCGCTTCGCAGCCGCCGCCATCGCCGCGGCCGTCGCCTCGGTCGCCGCAGGCGCCGCCTCGGCCCGCGACCAGGTCCAGATCGCCGGCTCTTCGACCGTCCTGCCCTACGCCCAGATCGTGGCGGAGGCCTTCGGCGAGAGCTATTCCAACTTCAAGACGCCGATCGTCGAGTCGGGCGGCTCCTCGGGCGGCCTGAAGGAATTCTGCAAGGGCGCCGGCCCGGACACGATCGACATCGCGAACTCCTCCCGCCCGATCCGCGAAAGCGAGGTCAAGGCCTGCGGCGACGCCGGCGTGACCGACATCATGGAGGTCCGCATCGGCTATGACGGCATCGTCTTCGCCTCCGACGTGAACGGCCCGGACTTCGCCTACGCCCCTGCCGACATCTACAAGGCTCTCGCCTCCGCCGTGATGGTGGACGGCGCCCTCGTGCCGAACCCCCACACGACCTGGAAGGAAGTGAACCCGGCCTTCCCCGACTGGAAGATCGCGGCCTACATCCCCGGCGAGAAGCACGGCACCCGTGAGGTCTTCGAGGAGAAGGTCCTCAAGGCCGGCTGCGAGGAGACCGGCGCGCTCAAGGCGATGGTCGACGGCGGCATGGACAAGAAGGACGCCGAGAAGGCCTGCATGCGCGTCCGCAAGGACGGCGCCTCGGTCGACATCGACGGCGACTACACCGAGACGCTCTCGCGCATCGACGCCAACCGGACCGGCATCGGCGTGTTCGGCCTGGCCTTCTACGAGAACAACAAGGACAAGCTGAAGGTCGCCACCATGTCGGGCGTCGTCCCGACCACGGAGTCGATTGCGGCTGGCGAGTATCCGGTCTCCCGCCCGCTGTTCTTCTACGTGAAGAAGGCGCATCTCGACGTGATCCCGGGCCTGCGCGAATATGTCGACTTCTTCACCGCGGACGAAATGATCGGCCCGAACGGCCCGCTCGCGGCGTACGGCCTCGTCGCCGCGCCGAAGAAGGAGCGCGAGGAGCTTCGCGCCAAGATCGCCGCCGGCGAGACCATGTGACCCGGCTCTAGAGCCGATTGCACGAAGGGCCGGGCGCGGTCTCCACCGCGCCCGGCTGCACGAAGACCGACCCGGGGGACCTGAAATGGGCGTGACGACGCTGATCCTCGTCGTTCTCGCGCTGGCGGCGGCGGGCTACGTCGCGGGACGCGTGAAGGCGGCGGCGATGGCCAGAGCCGGGCGGCGGCCGCATTCGCGGGCCGGGTTCCACGCGGCGCATGTCCTCAGCTGGACCCTGCTGCCCGCCTTCGCGACCATCGCACTGATCCTCATCGCGCGGCCGATCGTGATCGACAACGCCGTCCGCGCCGAGTTTCCGCCCGAAGTGCGGGCGGACGCGACGCAGGCGGGCCTCATCTCCGGCATGGTCGACCAGGTCGCCTCCGGCCTGCCGCTCCTGACCGATAAGGAAGCCGAGCAGCTTCGCATCGGTGTCATCGCGATCCGGCCGCTACTCGCGGAAAAGGGCGTCGCGCTCGGCGGCGCCGAAATCGAACCCTACATGGTGCGCGCGGCGGAAAAGCGGAATGAGCTTTCCGCGACCTTCGGCTGGGCGCTCTGGATCCTCGGCGTCGCCGCGGCCGTCGCCGGCGGCGCGGTCGCCTTCCTCCAGATCACGCCGGAGATGCGCGCCCGCAACCGCGTCGAGGGCGTGGTGAAGGGCGTGATGATCGCGGCCTCCGCCATCGCCATCCTCACCACCGCCGGCATCGTCTTCTCGATGCTGAGCGAGAGCATCAAGTTCTTCTCCCAGGTCTCGCCGATCAACTTCTTCTTCGGCACGGTCTGGGATCCGCGCTTCGCCGCGGCGGACTCCACCGGCGACGAGGGCGGCCAGTTCGGCATCCTGCCGCTCCTCTGGGGCACAGTCTACATCTCGGTGATCGCACTTCTGGTGGCGGTGCCGATCGGCCTCTTCTCGGCGATCTACACCGCCGAATACGCGACGCCGCGGGTCCGCGGCGCGGTGAAGCCGCTGATCGAGATCCTCGCCGGCATCCCCACCATCGTCTACGGCTTCTTCGCCCTCGTCACGGTCGGCCCGCTGATCCGGGACTTCATCGCCCAGCCGCTCAGCCTCGGCTCCTCCGGCTCCTCGGTGATGACGGCGGGCGTGGTGATGGGGATCATGATCATCCCGTTCATCTCCTCGCTCTCGGACGACATCATCAACGCGGTGCCGCAGTCGCTCCGCGACGGCTCCTACGGGCTCGGCGCCACCAAGGCCGAGACGATACGCCAGGTGGTGCTGCCGGCCGCCCTGCCCGGCGTCGTCGGCGCGGTTCTGCTCGCGGCCTCCCGCGCCATCGGCGAGACGATGATCGTGGTGCTCGCCGCCGGCGTCGCCACGCGGATCTCGCTCAACCCCTTCCAGGAGATGACGACGATCACCGTGAAGATCGTCAGCCAGCTCACCGGCGACACCGAGTTCACCTCGCCGCAGACGCTCGTCGCCTTCGCGCTCGGCCTCACGCTCTTCGTGGTGACGCTCGCGCTCAACATCTACGCCCTGCACATCGTGCGGAAGTATCGGGAGCAGTACGACTGATGGCCGACATCGCCGCACCCGCCTCGCCGCATCGCGCCGGCTCGCTCGCCGAAGCGACGCCGCGCCTGAAGCGCCGCCGCGCCGCCGATGCGCGGATGAAGATTTACGGGATCGTCGCGATCTCGCTCGGGCTCTTCTTCCTCGCGGCGCTCCTCTTCTCCGTCGTCTCGAAGGGCTACACCGCCTTCCTGCAGACCTCGATCCGCCTGACCATCGACCTCGACAGGAAGGTGATCGACCCGCAGGGCCGCAACACCGTCGAGGCGGTGATGGGCGGCAACGTGTTCCGCTGGAGCAAGCTGATCGACGACGCGCTCTTCGCCGAGCTCGGCATCGACCCGGACGACGAGAAGACCCAGGGCCTCGCCCAGAAGCTCCTCTCCGGCGGCGCCCGCATCCAGCTTCGCGACCATGTCGCCGCCAATCTCGACCAGATCGGGACCAGGCAGGAGATCTGGTTCCTCGCCGACGGCGTCGTCGACAGCTTTGAAAAGGGCGCCATCAGCGCCGATATCGAGGAGGCCCGCCGCCCGATCAGCGACCGGCAGATCGAGATGGTCCGCACGCTCGAGACAAAGGGCGCGCTGACCGGGCGCTTCAACTGGGGCCTCTTTACCTTCGGCGGCTCTTCCCGCGCCGAGACGGCCGGCGTCGGCGCCGCGATTGTCGGCTCCTTCTACATGATGATGGTGGTGCTGATCCTGGCGCTCCCGGTCGGCGTCGCCGCTTCGATCTATCTCGAGGAGTTCGCGCCGAAGAACCGCTGGACCGACCTGATCGAGGTGAACATCAACAACCTCGCCGCAGTGCCCTCCATCGTCTTCGGCATCCTCGGCCTCGCGGTCTTCATCAACTTCGTCGGGCTGCCGCGCTCGGCCTCGCTGGTGGGCGGCCTCGTCCTCTCGCTGATGACGCTGCCGACCATCATCATCGCCACCCGCGCTGCGCTGAAGGCGGTGCCGCCCTCGATCCGCGAGGCGGCGCT
>CALFYQ010000081.1 GCA_937952085.1 uncultured Paracoccaceae bacterium
CTCACACGCCACCGGCGCGGCCAAGCGGCGGCGCCCAAGACCGGCCCGTTCCCGCCCGTCCAGCCCGCTTGCCTTCCCGGCCGCGCGTGCGCAAATGGTCGCCATGGCCGCCTTGACGAGGATGGACATCGCGCGCGCCGTGCGTCTCGAAGGCGCGCGCCGCTCGGATTACGACCTCAACCCCGAGATCAAGCGGGAGGCGCATGCCGGCCGCGTGCTCCGCCCGGCCGCGGTGCTCTGCGGCGTGGTCGAGCGGCCGCGCGGCCTCTCGGTGATCCTCACCCAGCGCCCCGCCAATCTCCGCGACCATGCCGGGCAGATCGCCTTTCCCGGCGGCAAGAAGGACCCGGAGGACCCGGACGCGATCGCGACCGCGCTCCGCGAGGCCGAGGAGGAGGTCGGCCTGCCCCGCTCCGCGGTGGACGTGCTCGGCGTGATCGACCCCTACGAGACCGGAACCGGGTTCCGCGTCGACCCGGTGGTCGGCTGGGTGGACCCGGCGGCGCGCCTCGTGCTCGATCCGCTGGAAGTGGCGGAGGCCTTCGAGGCGCCGCTCGACTTCCTGCTCGATCCGGCCAACCTCAAGCGCCACAAGGGAACCTGGGGCGGGCGGGAGCGGCTCTACTACGCCATTCCCTGGCAGGGCCGGTATATCTGGGGCGCGACGGCCGGGATGCTGAAAAGCCTCGCCGACCGCGTCGCCGCCCTCGCCGCGACCGACGCGGCGGAATGACCCGGATCGCGCCGGACTGGCTCGCCGCCCCCGAGACGCGGGCGGCGATCTCGGCGCTCGCCCCGCTCTCTCCCCGTTTCGTCGGCGGCTGCGTGCGGGACGCGCTGCTCGGCCGGCCGGGCGGCGATGTCGACATCTGCGTCGCCGCGCCGCCCGAGGCGACGATCCGCGCCGCCGAGGCGGCCGGGCTCCGCGTCCACCCGACCGGGCTCGACCATGGCGTGGTGACGGTGGTGGCGAAGGGCCGCCCCTTTGAGGTGGCGAGCCTCCGGCGGGACGTGGCGACCGACGGCCGCCGCGCCATCGTCGCCTATGCCGAGCGGATCGGGGAAGACGCCGCGCGGCGGGACTTCACGATGAACGCGCTCTACGCCGCGCCGGACGGAACCGTCCTCGACCCGACCGGCGAAGGGCTGGCGGACCTTGCAGCCGGCCGGCTCCGCTTCGTCGGCGACCCGGTGGCGCGGGTGGCGGAGGACTATCTCCGCATCCTCCGGCTCTTCCGCTTTCACGCCCAGCTTGGCCTCGCCGGCTTCGATGCGGCCGCGCTCGACGCCGCCCGCGCGGGCGCGCCCGGCCTCGCCCGCGTCTCGAAGGAACGGATCGGTGCGGAGATGATCAAGCTCCTCGCCGCGCCGGACCCGGAGCCGGCGCTCGCGGCGATGGGCCCCGTCCTCGCCACCGCGCTGCCGGGCGCCGCGCCCTTCGCCGGCCTCGTCGCCGCCGAACGGGCGGCGGGGGAGGCGCCGGACGCGCTCCGCCGCCTCGCCGCGTCAGGCGCGCCGCAGGCGCCCCGGGCGCTCCGCCTCTCCCGCGCCGAGGGCGCGCGGCTCGGCGCGATCCGCGCGGCGCTCTGCGGCGGGCAGGCGCCGGCGGAGGCGGCCTTTCGCCACGGGGCCGAAGCGGCGCGCGACGCGATCCTCATCCGCGCCGCGCGGGGCGAGGCGCCGCCCGCGGGCTGGCGCGCCGAAATCGCCCGTGGCGCCGCGGCCGCGCCGCCCGTCACTGCGGCGGACCTGATCGCCCGCGGCGCCCGGCCCGGCCCGGCGCTCGGCCGCGCGCTGAGGGAGGCGGAGGACCGCTGGCTCGCCTCCGGCCTGAAGGCGAGCCGAGAGGAGCTTCTCGCGCCCCACGCGAATTGACGCGGGCGGCGGTTTCGCTAGGCTCCCGCGTCCGACCGGGAGAGTTGCGCGGCGCGCGGGGGGACGAGGCATGAAGGTCAAGATCGAGCGGGCCGCGCTCCTGAAGGCGATGAGCCGCGCGCAGGGCGTCGTCGAGCGGCGGAACACCATCCCGATCCTCTCCAACGCGCTGATCGAGGCCTCGGACGGCGCGGTGCGCTTCCGCGCCACCGATCTCGACATCGAGGTGCAGGAGACGGCGCCCGCCACGGTCGAGAAACCGGGCGCCACCACCGCGCCCGCGCACGTTCTTCACGAGATCGCCCGCAAGCTGCCGGACGGCGCCGAAGTGACGCTCGACGCGAAGGAGGACGGGCGGCTCGAGGTGTCCGCCGGCCGCTCCCGCTTCTCGCTGCCGACCCTGCCGCGGGAAGATTTCCCGGTCATGGCCTCGGCGACCTACGCCACCAGCTACCCGATCCCGGCGCCGGTGCTCCGCCGCCTCTTCGAGAAGGCGAGCTTCGCGATCTCCACCGAGGAGACGCGCTACTATCTCAACGGCGTCTTCCTCCACGCGCCGGAGGGCGGCGCCCCGACGCTCCGCGCCGTCGCGACCGACGGTCACCGCCTCGCCCGGATCGACGCCGACCTGCCCGAGGGCGCCGCCGGCTGCCCCGGCGTGATCGTGCCGCGAAAGACGGTGGGCGAGCTCCGGAAGCTGCTCGAGGACGACGAGGCGGTGATCGGCGTCTCCGTCTCCGAGACCAAGATCCGCTTCGAATCCGGCCCGCTCACCCTCACCTCGAAGGTGATCGACGGCTCCTTCCCCGACTACACCCGCGTCATTCCCTCCGGCCACACCCGCCGGCTCGAGGTCGACGCCAGCGAGTTCGCCAAGGCCGTCGACCGCGTCGCCACCGTCTCGGCCGACCGCACCCGCGCGGTGAAGCTGGCGCTCGCGGAGGACCGGCTGACGCTCTCCGTCTCCACCCCGGAAGCCGCCTCCGCCTCCGACGAGATCGCCGTCGCATACGCCGACGAGCCGATGGAGATCGGCTTCAACGCCCGCTACCTCCTCGAAATCGCCGGGCAGGTGGACCGGGAGAACGCGGTCCTCCTTTTCAACGGGCCGGGCGACCCGACGCTGGTGCGCGAGGGCGACGACGAGTCGGCGATCTACGTCGTCATGCCGATGCGGGTCTAGGCCGCGGGGGCGATGGCCCGGCTCCGGCGGCTCACCCTTTCCCATTTCCGCTCGCACCGCGTCCTCTCGCTCGAGGCGGAAGGCGGCATGGTCGCGCTCCATGGCCCGAACGGCGCCGGCAAGACCAACGTGCTCGAAGCGATCTCCATGCTCTCGCCGGGCCGCGGCCTCCGCCGCGCCGCGCCCGAAGATCTGGTGCGCCGGCCGGAGGCGATCGGCTGGAAGGTCTCGGCGCTGATCGAGGGGCCGGACGGGCCTTCCGAGGTCGAAACCGCCGCCCAGCCCGGCGCGCGGCGGGAGGTGCGGGTGGACGGCAAGGCCGCGCCGCAGGCCGCGCTCGGCCGGCTCCTCCCCATGCTCTGGCTCACCCCGGCGATGGACCGGCTCTGGGCCGAGGGGCCGGGCGAGCGGCGCCGCTTTCTCGACCGCATGGCGCTCGCCTTCGCGCCCGGCCATGGCGACGCCGCGCTCGGCTACGAGAAGGCGATGCGGGAGCGGACGCGGCTTCTGACCGAAGGCCCGGCGGACCCCGCCTGGCTCTCGGCCCTCGAAGCCCGCATGGCGGAGGCCGGCGCCGCCCTCGCCCGCGCCCGCGCCGAAACGATCGCCCGCCTCGCCGCGGCGATGGCCGGCGCCGCCTCCGCCTTTCCCCGCGCCATCCTCCGGATCGAGGGCGCCTCGGAGGCCGCGCTCGGCGCCGCCCTCGCCGCCGGGGCGGAGATGGACGCCGCAGAGATCACCGAAGCCGCCGCGCTCCGCGCCCGCCTCGCCACGGGGCGAAGGGCCGACGCCGCGGCGGCCCGCGCCCTCGAAGGCCCGCACCGCTCCGACCTGCTCGCGGTCCACGAGGCGAAGGGGGTGGAGGCCAGGCTCGCCTCCACCGGCGAGCAGAAGGCGCTCCTCATCGCCATGGTGCTCGCCCATGCCCGCGCGCTGAAGGCGGAGGCGGGGGCGCCGCCGCTCCTCCTTCTCGACGAGGTGGCGGCGCATCTCGACGCCGCCCGCCGCGCCGCGCTCTACGACGAGATCGCCGCGCTCGGCGCCGAAGCCTGGATGACCGGGACGGGCCCCGAGCTTTTCGAAGCGTTAGGGGGAAGGGGTCGGCTCGTCGGGCTCTGAGGCCCGCGGCGCGGCGCCGAGGAGGAGCGCGTCGAACCGGGCTCCGTCGGCCCAATAGTTCGCGATATGCGCCTCCTCCTCCATGAAGCGGCGGTAGAAGGCCCGCGCCCGCTCGTTCCGCCGGAGCGCCGTGAGCCAGAGAAAGGCGCCGCCCGCCGCCTTCACCTCCCGCGCCGCGGCGCGGAGGAGATCGAGCCCGAGCCCGCCGCCGCGCCGTTCCTCGACGACGTAGAGATCGGTGACGAAGGCGCCCGGCCGCGCGATCGGCGTCTCCCAGGCGACGTGCCAGAAGACGAAGCCGACCGGGCGCGCGCCCTCCTCCGCGATCAGGCAGGAGACCGGCCCCTCGGGCGCGATCACGAAGCGCCGCGCCGCCGCCTCGTCGAACCGCCCCACCTCGTCGCCTTCGAGCGTCGAAAGCGCCGCCACCATGGCGACAAGGGCCGCCGCATCCTCGTCGCGCGGCGGCCGGATCCGTATCATCGCCGCCTCAGCGCGAGGACGAGCCCGCCCGCCAGGACGCCCCAGAAGGCGCCCGAGATTCCCATCAGGCTGACGCCCGAAGCGGTGGCGAGCAGGGTGACGGCCGAAGCCTCCCGATCCTCCGGCCTCGCGAAGGCGGCGGCCGCGGCGCCGGCGAAGGCGCCCATCAGCGCCAGCCCCGCCACCGCCTCGATCAGCACCACCGGCGCCAGCGCCACGAACCCCGCCGCCAGCCCGGCGAAGAGGCCGAGGAGCACATAGGCGCCCCCCGCCGCGATGGCCGCCCAGTAGCGGCGCGCCGGATCCTTGTGGACCTCCTCGCCCATGCACATCGCCGCGGTGATGGCGGCGTAGTTGCAGGCGTGGCCGCCGAAGGGCGCCGCCAGCATCGTCGCGAAGCCCGAGATCGAGAGCGTGAGCGGCGCATGGGCCGGGTAGCCATGCGCCTTCAGCACCGCCGCGCCCGGCAGGTTCTGCCCCGCCATCGTCACCACGTAGAGCGGCAGCGCGATGCCGATGAGCCCGCCGAATGTGAAGAGCGGCGTGACGAAGACCGGCTCCGCCATCGCCGCGGCGGAAAGCCCCGAAAGCGCCTCGGGCGCCGGCTTCACGCCGAAGATCACCACCAGCGCGAAGGCGAGAAGCGCGCCCGGCGAAGCCCAGACCCTGCCGATCCGCCCGCCGATCAGCCAGCCGGCGAGGATCGCGAGGCCCCAGACCGGGTTGAACGCCACCGCCCGGAACGGCGCGAGACAGAGCGTCAGCAGCACCCCGGCAAGGAGCGCCGCGGCGAGCGAGGAGGGGATCTTCTCCACCAGCCGGGCGAGCGGCCGGAAGAGCCCGGTCAGCGCCAAAAGGAGGCCGGAGACGAGGAACGCCCCAACCGCCTCGGCGAAGCCCCCCGGTAGCGCGCCCGAGGTGGCGAGGAGCGCAGCGCCCGGCGTCGACCAGGCGAGCGAGATCGGCGCCCGCGTCCGCGCGCAAAGGACAATCGCCGCCAGCCCCTTGGCGATGGCGATCGCCATCAGGCCCGAGGCCGCCTCCGCCTCGCTCGCCCCCGCGGCGCGCAGGCCCTGCAGCACCACCGCGAAGGAGGAGGCGAACCCGACGAAGGCGGCGAGCGCGCCCATGAAGAGCGCCGAGGCGGAAAGATCGCGAATCATGAGGGTTTCTCGCCCGGCCGCAACGCGCCGGCAAGCAGCCGAGCGGCGCCGAGCGAGGCGGTCCGCCGTTTCGCGCACCTTGCGTCAACCACCTGAGGTCGAGCGTCGCGCGGGGGGCCGCGCCCGCCCCCGGGCGGGCGCCTGATCGGGCGGGAACGGGCGCTTCATGGCGTCGCCCCGACCTCGGCCAGAACGACTCATTACAGTCGGGGCGCCCGCCCGCGAGGAGGGACGGGCGCGGTCCGGGCTGGTCGCACGGGCCGGGAGCTGTGGCGAAGGCGCGACCCAACTCGACAATCTGATCGGCGGAGTTCGAGCTTCCTTCCGCGCACCCCAGCAAGCCGCTAGATCGTCAGCCGCGCGGCCTCACTCGATCTCGACATAGAGCAGAATATCCCCCGCCGGCATCGACCCGAGCGCCGGGAAACCCTTGCCTTCCAGCCGGATCTCCTGCCCCGCCTTCGCGCCCTTCGGCACCTCGACCGGAATCGTCCCGCCGCGAAGGTCGGGGATCGTGGTGGCGAAGCCGGCGGCGGCCGAAGCGGCGCTCATCGGCAGCCGCGCGACGAGAAGATCGTCGCGCACGGCGTAGATGCCGTTTTCCACCTCGATGAAGATGTAAAGATCGCCGGTCTCGCCGGTGGCCGGAACGAAGCCCCCCTCCCCGGCGAGCCGGATGCGCGTCCCCGTGCGCACCCCGGCCGGAACCTTGATGCGGAGCGTCGACGTGGTCTCGACCGCGCCGGCGCCCTTGCAGGCGGCGCAACCGCGCCCGCCGCATGCGCCGCAAGGCCGGTCGCGCGGCACGGCGATGTCGCGCAGCGCGCCGGTCATGGCCTCGGCCAGCGGCGTCTTCATGTTGTAGCGCAGATCGCCGGTCGGCGGCGGCTCCGCCGCGGGCGCCTCTGGCCGGGGCGGCGGAGCGGCCGCCTCGAAGCCCATGCCGGCGAGGAAGCCGGCGACATCGGCCATCGCCTCTTCATAGGCCGTGCCGTGGAAGCTGCGAAAGCCGAGCGGCGGCCGCCCGTCGATCACCACCGGGGCGAGCTTGCCGGCCTCCTGCGCCGCGGTCGCCTCGTCGAGCACCCAGTGCCGCACGCGGCTCCGCTCCGACCAGAGGACAATCACCCGCCGCGCCCGGTCGATCTCGGCTTCGATGTCGACATGGTAGGCGGAGCCGTTGCGGAGCGACCGGTCCCACCAGACGCTGACGCCCGCCGCCTCCAGCGCCGCGGCGAGCCGCTCGGCGTAGGAGACGTCCTCGCGGGTGTAGCTGATGAAGATGTCCGCCATGCGCCGCGCTTCGGGGCCGTAGAGATGGGCCCGGTATTGGCATGGCGGCGCGCGGATGGAAAGCCGCGCGCCCCTGCCGGATCGGCGCTCGCGGCCCGATCAGCTCTCGAGGAAGGAGCGGAGCTTCCGGCTGCGCGACGGGTGCTTCAGCTTCCGGAGCGCCTTCGCCTCGATCTGCCGGATGCGCTCGCGGGTGACCGAGAACTGCTGGCCGACCTCCTCGAGCGTGTGGTCGGTGTTCATGCCGATGCCGAAGCGCATGCGCAGCACGCGCT
>CALFYQ010000082.1 GCA_937952085.1 uncultured Paracoccaceae bacterium
CCGACGAGACGGTCCGGCCTCAGGCCAGTTCGAGCGCCACCGCCGTGCCCTCGCCGCCGCCGATGCAGAGCGAGGCGACGCCGCGCTTGCCGCCGCGGGCTTCGAGCGCGTGGAGGAGCGTAACGAGGATGCGCGCGCCGGACGCGCCGATCGGGTGGCCGAGCGCGCAGGCGCCGCCGTTCACGTTGACCTGAGACCGATCCATGCCGAGCTCCGCCATCGCCGCCATCGGCACCACCGCGAAGGCCTCGTTGACCTCCCAGAGATCGACGTCGTCGACCGACCAGCCGACCTTGGCGAGGAGCTTCTTCATCGCCGGCACCGGCGCCGTGGTGAACCAGCCCGGCGCCTGCGCGTGGCTGGCATGGCCGAGGATGCGGGCGCGAATCGTCAGCCCGCGCGCCTTCGCCTCCGATTCCCGCATCAGCACCAGCGCCGCCGCGCCGTCGGAGATCGAGGAGGCGTTGGCCGGGGTGATCGTCCCGTCCTTCTTGAAGGCGGGCTTCAGCGAGGGGATCTTGTCGGGCCGCGCCGTCTTCGGCTGCTCGTCCTCGGCGATCTCCACCTCGCCGGCGCGGGTCTTCACCTTCACCGAGACGATCTCGCCTGCGAAGGCGCCGTTCTTCTGCGCCGCCTGCGCGTTGGCGAGGCTTTCGAGCGCATAGGCGTCCTGCGCCTCCCGCGTGAACTGGTACTTCTCGGCGCATTCCTCGGCGAAGGAGCCCATCAGCCGGCCGGGCTCATAGGCGTCTTCCAGCCCGTCGAGGAACATGTGGTCCTTCACCTCGGCATGGCCGAGCCGGGCGCCCGCGCGCATCTTCGGCAGGATGTAGGGGGCGTTCGTCATCGACTCCATGCCGCCCGCGACCACCACCTTGCCGTTGCCGGCGAGGAGCGCGTCGGTCGCCACCATCACCGCCTTCATTCCGGAGCCGCACATCTTGTTGAGCGTGGTCGCCGGCACCTCCTCGGAGAGGCCGCCCTTGAAGCCGGCCTGCCGCGCCGGGGCCTGGCCCTGCCCCGCCGGCAGGACGCAGCCCATCACCAGCTCGTCCACCTCCGCCGCCGGAACGCCGGCCCGCGCCAGCGCGGCCGCGATCGCCGCGCCGCCGAGATCGGAGGCCGCGGCGCCCGCAAGCTCTCCCTGAAAGCCGCCCATGGGGGTGCGGGCGGCGCCGACGATGACGACGGGATCGGACATCAGGTCCTCCTTGGGTTCCATATCGGAACTGACCTAATCCCGCCCGGCCCGCCGCGCAAGCGGGATCGCCCTACCGGGGTTGCAGCCAGCCGAGGAGCCGCGGCGGCGCGGGGTGGCGCGCCTCGAGCTCCGCGCGTGAGACGCCGATATCGTCGAGCAGCCGGTCCGGGTAGGCGAGCAGCGTCGCCTCCAGCCAGCGCGCCCGCCGCGCCGCCCGCGCCGCCTCGATCCGCGCCGCGAGACGCGCCAGCGCCCCGGCCCGAAGCCGCCAGCGCGCCGGCGCCGCCCGCCCGTTCGTCGCGATCATGGTCATGGCTCTCTCCTTCGTTTCGCTTCGGAGAGACAGATGGCGCGGCGGGGCGCCCTTCACAAACGCCGATTCGGCGCGCTAGATGTAAGGAAAAGTCACAGGTCGAAATGGCGAGACGGCTCCCGCCCCTCAACGCGCTCCGCGCCTTCGAGGCTGCCGGACGGCGGCAGAGCTTCGTCGGCGCGGCGCGGGAGCTGAACGTCTCTCACGCCGCGATCAGCCGGCATGTGCGGGGGCTCGAGGCGCGGCTCGGCGTCGATCTCTTCCGCACGGCGAAACGCGGCGTGGCTCTGACCGAGGCGGGGGAGAGCTATCTTGCGGAAATCTCGCATCTCTTCGACGGGATCGAGGGCGCGACGGATCGGCTGACCGGCGACGCGCACCGCCGCCTCGTCGTCAGCGCGGAGCCGAACTTCGCGCTGAAATGGCTGGCGCCGCGGCTCCACGACTTTCTCGCCGCGCACCGGGATTTCGAGGTTTCGGTGGATTCGAGCCGCCGCCTCGCCGATCTCCGCGCCGGGGAATGCGATCTCGCGATCCGCTGGACGCTGCACGGCTATTCCGGCCCGGAGGCGGAGCTGATCAGCGACCAGCTCTACTACCCCGTCGCCGCGCCGGCGCTGGTCGCGGGCCTCTCCCTGCCGCTCCCGCCCGAGGCGATCCTCGCCCTCCCGCTCCTCCACGATTTCGACGGCGGCATGTGGCGGCGCTGGTTCGAGGCGGCCGGCCTCCCGGATCCGGCCCTGCCGCCCGGTCAAGGCCGGATCAGCGGGTTGATGGTGCATGAGGCGGCGGCGGCGGGGCGCGGCTGCTTCCTCGCCTCGCCGGAACTGGCGGAGACGGACATCGGGGAGGGCCGGCTCGTCTGGCTGAGCGATATCGGGCTTCGGGACGGCGCCTATCACCTTATCCGGGCGCCCGGCGCGGAAAAGCGCGCGCCCGCCGCCGCCTTCCGCGCCTGGCTGATGGCGGAGACCGCGCCTCTGAGAACATGAGGGAGCTTGCGCCTTCACCGACGGGTCGAAGGCGCGCGGACCACATCTCTCCCGGCTCGCGGGCGACCAACACGGGCCGCGCCCGCCCCTCCAAGCGGGCGGCCGCGCCCCTCAGCGCCCCGATCGTCCGATGCAGCCCCCGAACAGGCGACTAAGCGCCGCCCCGCACCCCACCCGCGATGGACGCGGCCGGCGTCGGAGCCTATAACCGAAGCCGACCCGAAAAGCGCCGCTGCAGGCAAGGAAAACCCTTGAACGACGACGACTCCGAGCACGGCCCCGACGAGGCCGGCCCGTCCCGACCGACCCCGCGGGGGCCTTCTGTCTCCGTCGAGGCGGAGATGCGCCGCTCCTATCTCGACTACGCGATGTCGGTGATCGTCTCGCGCGCGATTCCGGACGTGCGCGACGGTCTGAAGCCGGTCCACCGCCGCATCCTCTACGCGATGCACGAGACCTCGAACACCTTCGACAAGCCCTACCGGAAATCCGCCCGCCCGGTCGGCGACGTGATGGGTAAGTATCACCCGCACGGCGACAGCGCGATCTACGACGCGCTCGTGCGCATGGCGCAGACCTTCTCGATGCGGCTGCCGCTGCTCGACGGCCAAGGCAATTTCGGCTCGATGGACGGGGACGCCCCGGCGGCGATGCGCTACACCGAAGTGCGCATGGCGAAATCGGCCACCGCCCTTCTCGAGGACATCGAGAAGGACACGGTCGACTTCCAGGACAATTACGACGGCAAGGACCGGGAGCCGAAGGTGCTCCCCGCCCGCTTCCCGAACCTTCTCGTCAACGGCGCCGGCGGCATCGCGGTCGGCATGGCGACGAACGTGCCGCCGCACAATCTCGGCGAGGTGATCGACGCGACGCTGGCGCTGATCGAGACGCCGGATCTCCAGGTCTCAGACCTGATGGAATACGTCCCGGCGCCGGATTTCCCGACCGGCGGCCTCATCCTTGGCCGCTCCGGCGCGCGGCGCGCCTATCATGAGGGGCGTGGCTCCGTCATCATGCGGGCGAAGACCCATGTGGAGGAGATCCGCAAGGACCGCTTCGCCATCGTCGTCGACGAGATCCCCTACCAGGTGAACAAGTCCTCGATGATCGAGAAGATCGCCGAGCTTGTCCGCGACAAGAAGATCGAGGGCCTCCACCACGTCCAGGACGAGAGCGACCGGCACGGCGTCCGCGTCGTGATCGAGCTGAAGCGCGACGCGACGGCCGAAGTGGTGCTGAACCAGCTCTACCGCTTCACCCCGCTG
>CALFYQ010000083.1 GCA_937952085.1 uncultured Paracoccaceae bacterium
TATAGGCATGCGCCGGGGCGCACTAGACCCGGTCGGCCGGCCCTTCCTCGACGATGCGCCCGAGATACATCACCGCGATCCGGTCCGAGATGTGATGCACCAGCGCAAGATCGTGGGCGATCAGGAGATAGGACATGCCGAGCGCGTTTCGCCGCTCGTAGAGCAGGTTGATGATCTGGTTCTGGGTGGAGACGTCGAGGGCGCTGACCGGCTCGTCGAGCACGATGAGCCGCGGCTCCAGCGCGAGGGCCGAGGCGATGGCGATGCGCTGGCGCTGGCCGCCGGAGAACTGGTGCGGGCGCCGCGGGAGATGCGCCTCGGAGAGCGAGACCATGTTCAGAAGCTCGACCGCGCGCGCCCGCCGCTCCGCGCGGGACATGAAGGCGTGAACCTTCAGCGGCTCGGTGACGATGTCCTCCACCGTCATCGAAGGGTTGAGCGAGGAATAGGGATCCTGGAACACCGCCTGGATCTGCTTGCGGACGGCTTCCGGATAGCGCGTCTTCATCGCGGCGAGATCGGCGCCGGCGAAGCGGATCGAACCGGAGGCGGCCGGGACGAGCCCGAGCACCGTGTTGGCGACCGAGGACTTGCCGGAGCCGGATTCGCCGACGAGGCCGACCGTCTCGCCGTGCCGGATCGTCAGCGATGCGCCTTTCACGGCATGGAACGGCTTAGGCCGAAGCCTGAACCCCGAGCGGCGCCAATAGGTGATCCAGAGATCGCGGATCTCGAGCAGCGGATCGCCGGTCATGACGCGCTCCCGAGATCGAGTTCATCGGCGCGGAGGCAGCGCACGAGGCGTGAGCCGCCGGTCAGCGGAACGCGGCGCCCGCAGCTTTCCCGCCGATAGGCGCAGCGGTCGGAGAACCGGCACCCGGCGGGCCAGGCGCCCGGCCGCGGCACCGTTCCGGCGATGGTCGGAAGCGGCGGGTTGCGGCTCGCGCCATGCGGGCTCGCGGCGAGAAGGCCCGCCGCATAGGGATGGAGCGGCTTGGCAAAGAGGTCGTCCACCGGGGCGACTTCGACGATCTCGCCCGCATACATCACCGCGATCCGGTCGCAGATGTGGGCGGCGACGGCCAGATCGTGGGTCACGAAGAGGATCGCCATGCCGAACTCGCCCTGCAGGTCGCGGAACAGATCGAGGATCTCCTGCTGGACGGTGACGTCGAGCGCCGTGGTCGGCTCGTCGGCGATCAGGAGCTTGGGGTTGCAGCTCAGCGCCCGCGCGATGGCGATGCGCTGCGCCATGCCGCCCGAAAGCTCGTGGACATAGGCCTTCGCGCGCTCGGCGGGGCGGGGGATGCCGACCCGGTCGATCAGCTCGACCGCCCGCGCCCATGCCGCCTTCCGCGAGAGGCGCAGCTTGGCCTGGAGCACCTCCGCGATCTGGTCGCCGACGGTGAAGGCGGGGTTGAGGCTGGTCGTCGGGTCCTGGAACACCATGGCGACATTGTTGCCGCGCACCGCCTGCATCTGCGGCTCGGAAAGCGACCGGAGGTCGGTTCCGTCGAGGACGATCGAGCCGTGGGTGGAGCGCCCTGCGGCGCCGATCAGGTCGAGGATGGCCAGCCCGGTGATGGTCTTGCCGCTGCCGGACTCGCCGACGAGGCCGAGGGTTTCGCCGCGCGCGATGGAGAAGGTCAGTTCCGTCAGCACGGGCGCCTCGGGCCCGCCACTGGGGGAGACGACGACCTGAAGGCCCTCGACGCGCAGCACTTCGTCGCCGCGCGCCGGGAGCGGCGCGGAGGGCGCGCTCGACGCCTCCGCATCGAAGCGGGCGGACGGGGCCGCGGGGCTCACGCCCACCGCGATGCCGCGGCCGATGGAATCCCGCAGCACGTCGCCGAGGAGGTTCACGGAGAGGACGGTCAGCACGATGGCGACGCCCGGCGGGATGGCGAGGAACCAGTTGAGCTCCATGAAGCTCGCCGCCGTGTTGAGCATCGTGCCCCAGCTTGCGTTGGGCGGCTGGACGCCGAGGCCGATGAAGCTGAGCCCCGCCTCCGCCAGAAGCACGGCGCCCACGGTCAGCGTGAGCTGGACGATCAGCGGCGGCGCGATGTTCGGGAAGATGTGGCGAAGGAGGATGCGCCGGTCGGGCGCGCCGATGACGCGGGCCGATTTCACATAGGTCTCCTCCCGCTCGCTGAGGACGACGCCGCGGGCCAGCCGGAGGAAGGAGGTCGAGAAGAGGATGCCGAGCGCGATCATCGCCCGGTGAAGCCCGGGGCCGAGGATCGCGATGATGACGATGGCGACCATGATGCCGGGGATCGACATGATCGCCTCGACCACCCGCATCACGGCCCAGTCCCACCAGCCGCCGCGATAGCCGATCCACAGGCCGAGCGGCACGCCGAGGAGGATGGCGACGGAGGTGGCCTCCGCCGCCGCGATCAGCGCGATTCGGCAGCCGACGATGAGCCGGCTGAGAACGTCCCGCCCGAGATCGTCGGTGCCGAGCCAGTGCGCGGCGGAGGGCCCCTGCAGCGCGTGGAGAAGGTTCTGCTTCAGCGCGTCATAGGGCGCGATCCAGTCGGCGCCGAGCGCGACGACGACGAGGAGCGCGAGGAACGACGTCGCTGGCAGCGTGATCGCATAGAAGGAGAGCCGGCGGGCCCTCGCGCGGCCCGAGAGGGGGCCGCCCGCCTTTTGGGACTGTCCGCTCACGAAGGCCGCGCCTTGGGGTTCAGGTAGCCATAGAGAATGTCGGTGACGAGCTGGACCGCGACGACGAGGCCGACCATGACGAGGACGAGGCCCTGGATCATCGGAATGTCCTGCTGGCGGACCGCCGCGATGGCGAGCGTGCCGAGCCCGTTGATGACGAAGACCTGCTCGACGATCAGCGCGCCGCCGAGGAGCACCGTGATCTGGAACGACAGGACCGCGACCACCGGCACCAGCCCGTTCTTCAGCGCATGCTTGAAGATGACCCGCCGTCGGGAAAGGCCCTGCGCCCGCGCCGCGCGGATGTAATCCTGCTGGAGGACGCCGACCATCGCCGAGCGAACCTGCCGGGCGATGGCCGCGCTTGAGGAAAGCCCGAGCGCGATGGCCGGAAGCGTGATGCTCCGCAGCCATTCCCAGGGCGATGTCGTCAGCGGCGTGAAGCCGGTGGCCGGGAACCACCGGAGCCAGACCGCGAAGACCGCCGCCAGCAGCAGCCCGAACCAGAAGTTCGGCACCGCCTGCCCGAAGGTGGCCCCGAGCGTGGCGAGCCGGTCGACCAGCGAGCGCGGCCGGAGCGCCGCGGCGACGCCGGCCGCGAAGCCGACCACGATGGCGATGAAGGCCGAGGCCGCGGTGAGCGAGAGGGTGACGGGAAGCCGCTGCATCACGGCCCCCGCCACGCTCACGCTGTTGAAGTAGGAGGTTCCGAGGTCTCCCTGCACGGCCCGCCCCAGCCATTCGAAATAGCGGACGTGGATGGGCTCATTCAGCCCCATCCGTTCGCGCAGCATCTCGTGCTGCTCCTCCGTCCCCGTATCCCCGAGGATGAGATCGACGGGGTCGCTCGGCAGGAGCGAGGTGAACGAGAACGCGATCACCGAAACGATGAAGAGCAATGGCGCCACCGCAAGGAGCCGCTGGACGACGAGCCTGAGCATGGGGCGCCCGGATCACTGATTGGCCTTCAGACCCCGCAGATTGATCGAGTCCTCGCCGTAGCGATAGACCACCGTCGGGTTGGCCCCGGTCGCCTCGCTGACGCCGATCAGGATCGGCGAGTTGGCGACGAAGATCAGGAACGCCTCCTTGGCGAGCTGCGCCGCCATCTTCTGGTAGATCGGCCCTCGCACCGAGATTTCCGGCGATTCCAGCCCGGCCTTGGCGAGTGACAGAAGCTCATCGCTCGGCTTCACCTTGAACGGGTTGTAGGCGGCGTTCTCGTAGATGTAACGGAGCGCGACGAATTTCGGGTCGGTGTTGGTGTTCCAGACGAGGTTGGTCGCCGCGAAGTCGGTGGTGCGGCTCCGGCGCGCGAGCGTGCCCGGCTCCACGGGCGCGATGTTCATGGTGACGCCGATCTCGCTGAAGAAGCCCGCCAGCGCCTCGAGCCGCGACTGGTAGATCGGGATCGACGGCATGTCGAAGGTGAAGCCGTCCGGGAAGGCGGACTTGGCCATGTATTCCTTCGCCTTGGCGAGGTCGTAGGCGTAGACGCCTTCGAGATCGGGGTCATAGGCCCAGTTGCCCTTCGCGTAGGGCTGGTAGGAATTGTCGGCCAGCCCGAAGAGGATCGCCTTGCCGAACGCCGTGCGGTCGATGGCGTGCGCCATCGCGAGGCGCACGTTGAGGTCGGCGAAGGCGGGCACCATCGTGCCGTCGCGGTCGGAAATGATGACGTGGTAGTTGAGGCCGCCCGTGTTGCGGATCAGCTTGAGGCCCGGTGAGCGCTCGATGATCGCCGATTGCGGGTTGGCGAGCCAGTTGCCGGCGTCGATCTGGCCGGTCTTGAGGGCGTTGAGCCGCGCCGTGTCGTCCGGAATCTCCCAGACCTCGTAACGGGCGAGGCCGATCTTGTCCTTGTCCCAGTAGGTCGGGTTCGGCGTGTAGACCTGCACCTCGCCTTCGCGGGAGGCGTCCTTGCTGTGGACATAGGGCCCGGTGCCGATCGGGTTCCGGTCGATCGCCGGGTCGGCCATGGCCGCGGGGGCGAGCATCATGCCGCCGGTGAAACAGAGGCTGTCGATGATCGCCGGATCGGCTTCCTTGAGCTTGATCCGGAACGTGTGTTCGTCGACGACCTCGGCGCTCTCGACGGTCTTCAGCCCCTCGATGACGGCGAGCTTGACGCCGCGGTTGATGTTGTCGGCGGCGACCTGGGCGTTGAAGGGCTCGCCGTTGCTGAACGTCACGCCCTGGCGGAGCGTGATCGTCACGTTCAGCCCGTCGATCTCGTAGCCGGTCGCGAGGAGCGGCGCGTTCTTGCCGTCCGGCGCCTTCTCGAAGAGCGACTCGTAGACGGGGCGCAGATAGGGCACGCCGCTGCCGCTCTGCTGCTGCGGGTCCATGGTGATGAGCTTCACCTGCTCGGCGTACTTGAAAACGCCGGTGGGCTCCGCCGCGGCAATCGTCGCGGCGAGACCGGCCGCGGCGATCGCTGCGATCGCGGTCTTGATCCAGGGTTTCATGCTTTCCTCCCACTTATTGAGTGGCCGCAGCCCGTTCGGGCGGGCTGCGGCCGACCTTCGGCTATTTCGCCCATGCGGGGCGGGGCCGCTCGGCCCCCGCGCCGGACGTGAATTCATCGGTATCCGCGCCGAGCTTCGGCGGAGGCGGCAGCGCCGGCGCGCCCGTACCGGCCCAGCGGAAGGCCGGGCCGAGCGCGAGCGGCTCGCCGTCGACGCCGATCCCCGGCGTCTGCGGGTAAATCTCCGTGAGAAATTCGCCGAGATCCCGCACCTTGGCGGCGGGTACGCCCACCTCGTTGAGCGCGCGTTCGAGATCGAGCGCCGACATCGCCGCGAAGGCGGCGGCGAGTTCGCGCCGAAGCGCGTCCGTCGCCGCGTTGGCGAGAAAGGCGCCGGGCGAGAGCCCCGCCGGCACATGCGGCGGCGCCGCCAGGTCCGGCCGTCCGAGGATCCGGCAGAGGGTCGCGAACTGCCCCATCGTGTTGGCCGCGACCGAGATGTGACCGTCGGCGGCGGCGAAGGTCTCCGCGCCGGGGCTCCCGACGAAGCCGCGATTGCCGACACGCGCCGGCGCCTTGCCGGTCGCCAGCGTGTTGGCCGTCGGCCCGGACATCAGCGCCAGCGCGCAGTCGATCATCGAAACGTCGAGCGTGATCGGCGCCATGTCGCCGCGGAGCCGGCGGATGACCGCCGCGAGGATCGCCTCGGCCGCGGATATGCCGGTGGCGATGTCGACGACCGGAAAGCCGACCTTGACCGGCGGCTCGCCGGCGCCGCCGCCCTGGAGCGCCATCATCCCGGTCGCCGCCTGGATCACGTGGTCATAGGCGCGGCGCCCGCAATTCGGGCCGCTCTGGCCCCATCCTGAGATCGAGCAGTAGATCACGTCCGGCCGCGCGCCGCGGATGTCGTCTGCGCCGAGTCCGAGTTTCGCGGCGACGCCCGGCCGGAAATTCTCGACGAAGACGTCGCAGCTTCCGGCCAGCTTCAGCACCGTATTCCGCCCCGTTGCCGACGAAAGATCGACGACGATCGATTTCTTGCCGGCGTTGAGCGCGCGAAAGCCGG
>CALFYQ010000084.1 GCA_937952085.1 uncultured Paracoccaceae bacterium
GGGGACCCGAATTCCGGCGTCATCATCGGCGACGACAGCGTGATGATCGTCGAGGCGCAGGCGACGCCGCGCCTCGCCGCCAAGGTGATCGAAAAGGTCCGCACCGTGACGGACAAGCCGATCTCCCATGTCGTGCTGACGCACTACCACGCGGTCCGCGTCCTCGGCGCCTCGGCCTATGGGGCGCGGGAGATCGTCATGTCCGATACCGCCCGCGCCATGGTGGCGGAACGTGGGCAGGAGGATTGGGACAGTGAGTTCCAACGCTTCCCGCGGCTCTTCGAAGGCCATGAATCGATCCCGGGCCTCACCTGGCCCACCACCACCTTCTCCGACCGGATGACCGTCTTTCTCGGCAAGCGGAAGGTGGAGATCATGCATCTCGGCCGGGCGCACACGGCGGGAGACGCGGTGATCTGGGTGCCGGATTCCGGCGTCATGTTCACCGGCGACATCGTCGAATATCATTCCGCTTGCTATTGCGGCGACGGCCACTTCCGGGACTGGGGCGGCACGCTCGACGCGGTGAAGCGGTTCGACCCGGAGGCGATCGCCCCCGGCCGCGGCGCGGCGCTGCAGGGCCGGGAGATGGTGGATGCGGCGCTGGCCGCCACCCGCGATTTCGTCGACAGCACCTATCGGCCGGTCGAACGCGTCGTCGCCCGCGGCGGCGCGCTGAAGGAGGCGTGGGACGCGGTGCGCGAGGCTTGCGACCCGAAGTTCAAGGACTACGCCATCTACGAGCACTGCCTGCCCTTCAACGTCTCCCGCGCCTATGACGAGGCGCGCGGGATCGACACGCCGCGGATCTGGACCGCGGCGCGCGATCTGGAGATGTGGGCGGCGCTGCAGGGCTGAGGTCAGCGGCGGAGCGCCTCGATCAGCTCCGCTTTCGACATCTTCGAGCGGCCCTTGACGCCGATCTCCTTCGCCCGGGCGTAGAGATCGGCCTTGGTCCACCCTTCGTAGGACGCCGTCTTGCCGACCGTCTCGGCGGAGGCGCGGGCCGCGTGGGCGATTGCGCTCGAAATCTGTGCGGCCACCGCCTTCAACATGCCCTTGTGGCGCATGGCGTCGTAGATGTTGCCGTTCTTGAGGCTCGGCCACCCCATCGCTTCCTCCATTGCTCATTAGGGCCCTGAGCGGAAACCGCCGGGCGGCCGGATGGTTCCCGCGCCGCCGCTGACGCCCTCTGTCAGGACGCGCCTCGCCTGCGGTTGAAGCGCCGCCGCGACGGGCGCAGTCTCTCGTCAAGGGAGGCCCCGATGCGCGCAGCCGAGAACGACGCCCCGCCCGACTGGCCCTACGAGACGCGCCATGCCCGCGTGAACGGCTGGCGCATGGCCTATATCGACGAGGGGGAGGGCAAGCCCGTGCTCCTCCTCCACGGCAACCCGAGCTGGGGCTGGCTCTGGCGGAAGACGGTTCCGCCGCTTCTCGCCGCCGGCTGCCGCGTCATCGTGCCGGACCAGATCGGCTTCGGCCGTTCCGAAAAGCCGACGCGGGAGCACGCCCACACGCTCGACGGGCACGCCGCCAATCTCGCGGCCCTCGCCGCCCGGCTCGACCTCAGGGACCTGACGGTCGTCTGCCAGGATTGGGGCGGGCCGACCGGGCTTACCTTCGCGCTCTCGAACCCCGAGCGGGTGCGCGCGCTGACGATCATGTCGACCTGGGCCTGGCCCGAGCCTGCGGCCGAGTTTCACACCCGCATTTTCCCCTGGCGGATGATGCACGCGCCGCTGGTCGGGCCCTATCTGCTCGGCCGACACGCGGCGCTGGTCGGGCGCGGCATGTATCTCTCGGTCGTGGATCGCGAGCGGTTCCGGCATGAGGCGCAGCCGGTCTACGAGGCGGCGCTGCCCGACGCCTCTTCCCGGCTCCTGACCTGGACCTGGCCGCGCTGGATCCCGCTTGGCCGCGATGCGCGGGCCTATGAGCGGTTCGCCTGGCTCGAACGCGAACTGCAGAAGACGACATGGCCCACCTTGCTGATCTGGGGTCGGGAGGACGAAGTGTTCGACGCGGAGACCTTCGCGACCCGGTTCAAGGCGATGCTGCCGCATGCCGAGGGGCCGCATCTGGTCACCGGGCGGCACTTCCTGCAGGAGGATTCCGGCGCCGAAATAGGCGTGATGATCGCAGGGTTTCTCGGGCGGCTCGACGGAGGGGCGGCATGAGCGAGGTCTCCATCGTCCCGGCACCCGATCTTTCGGGCCTCCGCCGCGCCTTCCTCCTCGCGGAGGATCGCGTCGGCCACTACCCGGAGTTCCGGGATTTCCTCGCCCGCGCCTTCGATCTCGACGCGAAGGGCCTTGCGGAGCCCGGTTATCTCAGGGCGCCTTCCGGCGGCGTCTACGTTCTCGTCTTCATCGGACGGAGCGGGGAGCTGTTTCCGGCGGGCGTCGAGATCAGCGCCCTCCTCCCCGCCCTCGCCCCGCTCGACGAGGATGTGGCGGACCGCGATCTCTGGGCGATCCTCCGCTGGGTCATCGAAGGCGTCGGCGGCGAATGGCGGATCGAGGATCTCGATGCGACGGGCCGCCTCTATCGGATCGGAGCCGCCACATGAGCCTCGTCGCCGCGCTGCGCCTGATGGCGCGGAACAACCGCTACGCCAACGCCGAACTTGGCAGGGCGGCGGTGGCGCTCGGCCCAGACTGGGCGGCGAAGGGCGTTAGCTTCTTCCCCTCGATCAAGCTGACGCTCGAGCACATCCTCCTCGTGGACCGCTACTATCTCGACGCGGTGGAGGAAGGTGGCCGCGGCAGGGCGGTGCGGAACGACCCGGGCGAATTCGATACGCCGGAGGCGTTCGTCGCGGCGCAGGAGGCGGAGGACATGCGCCTCATCCGCTTCTGCGACGGGCTGACGGAGGCCGACCTCGCGCGCACCGTCGCCACGGATCGCGGGGAGGCCGGGCGGGTTCCGGAGCGAATCGACGCGCTCCTCATCCACCTCATGATGCATGACGTTCACCATCGCGGGCAGATTCACGCGATGTTAGCCGGGACGTCGGTAGCTCCTCCTCAGCTCGATGACTTCTTTCTCGAGTTCGGGCGCACCGAGCCGGCGATCCGGGCGATGGCGATTCCGGCGCCCGCTTGAGCCGGCGGCCTCGGTGGCGCAGAGTTCGGGCCGGGAATGCGGACGGGGGGATACGTGCCGGAACCACGCCAGCGAATTCTGGATCTGGCGCGTCGCCTTGCGTCGACCGGCGGCTCACATTGCTATGCCGGCGACCCGCGGGTCGGCGAGGAGAGCGTGAAATGGTGAAATACATCGCCGGCGCGGGGATGGCGACGGCACTGGCCGCGGGGCCGGGGGCGACGCTCGCGGCGGAATGCTATCGGGTGGGGCCGCATTCTGTGACCGGCGAACAGCCGCGCGAGATCACGATCCACAACGTGGACCCGAGCGCCAGCCTCGACGTCTACTGGATCGACCTTCAGGGGAACGTCCGGCCGCAGGCTTCGATCCCGGCCGCGACGGCGATCTGGCTCTCGACTTACGAGGGCCATATCTTCGTCGCGCAGGACGTCTCCCAGAATGGCGCCTTCACCCATGTCGTCGGCAAGAACGCCGACATCTACACGCGGTGAGGCGCTGGCCGGCATATCCCTTCGCCCGGATCCGGGCGAAGGCGAAGGGCGCGCAGGCGCGGCTACACGCGCGCCGGGCGGCTCCGGCCCGCTGGCTGGGCATGGCGCTGGGCCTCGCCGCGCTGGCCGGGCCCGCGCGGGCGATCGACCTTCTGCCGTTCGACTATGTGCCCGCGCCGGCCGGCACCACCGCGCTTCTCGGATATTATCTCTATGGCGATCGGGGCCGGTTCGACTCGTCGGGGTTCGGCAAGGTTCCGAATTCCGGGGTCGAGACGCACATCGCCGCCGCCCGGCTCACCCACTGGAACGAGATCGCAGGCGTGCCGGTGGCGGCGCAGCTCATCCTGCCCTGGGGCGATTTCCGGAACGGGCGGATCGGCGGCGCGGCGCTCAACGAGCCGACCGGCTTCTTCGACCCGACGCTGACGCTGGCCTTCTGGCCGCTCTCGCAGCCGGAGGAGCGGCGGTGGATCGCGGTGGCGAACTATCTCAGCTTCCCGCTCGGCGAATACCATCCGGGCGACCCGCTCAACACCGGCGAAAATCGCTGGAAGAACGACCTTCAGGTCGGCTTCATCCAGGGGCTGCCCGGCGGCTTCACGCTCGATCTCGCCGCCGACCTGATCGTCTACGGCGACAATGACCGGGCGGGGACCGGCCGGCAGACGCTGACGCAGAAGCCGAGCTTCGAGGCCTATGCGTGGCTCGCCTACAATCTTGATCCGGGTACGTGGGGCGCGATCGGCTGGGCCGGAGCTTTTGGCGGCCGGCAGGAACTCGCGGGCGCGCCGAACGGGCTCAAGACCGAATTCCAGCAGGTGCGCGCGGCGTTCGGGGCGTTCGTGCGGCCCGACCTTCAGGTCGTGGCCTCGTTCGGCCACGACTATCACGTTGAGGGCGGCTTCGGGCAGGACGTCGCCATCCAGCTCCGTATCCTCAAGATTTTCTGAGCGCGGCCCGGGTCAGACCCGCCCCATCAAAGCCAGGATCAGCACCACGACGAGAACGAGGCCGAGGCCGCCGGAGGGCCCGTAGCCCCAGCGAGAGCTGTAACCCCAGGTCGGAAGCGCGCCGATCAGGAGCAGCACGAGCACGACGACGAGAACGGTTCCAAGCATGATTTCTTCCTTCGCTCGCGTTCAGCTCAGGCGACGCCGACAAGCGACAGAATGAACCCCACGACGACGACCAGTCCGACGATGTAGATGATCGAGTGCACGGCGGGTCTCCTTTATGTTTTATTTCGCTCAGGAGAACGCGGCCGATGGCTCCGCGGTTCCCGCGGCGCGGCGATTTGCGCGATCGGGTCGGGTCGCGGCGGCCTAGCCGAGCGTCTCCGCCGCCCAGCCAGCGGCGCCCGGCGTGACCCGGATCGGCAGCGCGTTCGGCATCGGCCAGAGCTTCGGCGCGATCTCCACATGCCGGTTCGCGGCGTGCCAGAGCCCGCCATGCGCGACGATCAAGACGCCGTCGCGGTCCACCGCCCG
This sequence comes from uncultured Paracoccaceae bacterium, assembly GCA_937952085.1. Classification (GTDB taxonomy): domain Bacteria; phylum Pseudomonadota; class Alphaproteobacteria; order Rhodobacterales; family Rhodobacteraceae; genus Pikeienuella. The sequence continues at coordinate 5,093 of CALFYQ010000084.1, forward strand.
GCCCATCGCGGCCCAGACGCGGGCGGCGAAGACCGGGTAGGGTTCGCCGCCGGGCGGCTCCCAGCTCCCCTCGAAATAGTCGCGGACGAACTCGCCGCGCGGCTGCCCCTGCAACGTGCCGAGATGGCATTCCATCAGGTCGGGGTCGAATTCGAGCGGGGCGCCGGTGGCCGCCGCCACCGCCTCGGCGGTATGGCGGGCGCGGGAAAGCGGCGAGGCGACGATGCGGCGGATCGGCTCCTTCGCCAGATGCGCCGCCGCCTCCAAGGCCTGCGCCCGGCCGAGGTCGGAAAGCGGCGCGTCGAGCTGGCCCTGCGTCCTGCCGATGGCGTTCCAGGTCGTCTCGCCATGCCGGAGGAACCAGAAGACCCTGTCGAACGCCATCTTTCGCCCCCTTGCGCGCCCCAGCCCTTCGCCCGAAAGTCCGCCGGCCCGCAAGAGGACCGATCCGCGCATGACGCACGAGCTTTCCGACATCTCCCGCTACAGCATCTTCGAGCCGGTCTCGCTCCGCTATTCCGACCAGGACGCGATGGGGCATGTGAACAACGTCGCCTACGCCGCGCTGATCGAGGCGGGGCGGATCGGGCTTTTCACGCATCTCCTGCGCGGGCAGCGGGACCAGAGCCTCAACTTCGTCCTCGCCCATGTCGCCATCGACTACCGGCTTGAGATGCACTTTCCGGGCACGGTCCACGTGGGCGGGCGGTGCCTCAGGGTCGGCACGAAGTCGATCACGACCGGCTTCGGCTGCTTCCTCAACGGGGTCTGCCACGCCACGGCGATCTGCGTGAACGTCTATTTCGACCCCGAGACGCGCCGCTCCCGCCCCTTCCCGGACTGGCTGCGCGAGGTCTTCTCCAGCCAGGCCGAGCCGTGAGCCTTCCGGCGCTCTTGGCGCGGTTCACCGCCGCCGCAGAGGCGGGGGACGGGCCGGGGCTCGCCGCCTGTTTCACCGAGGACGGCGTCTATCACGACATTTTCTACGGCGATTTCGTCGGGCGGGCGGCGATCGCCGAGATGCTCGAAGGCCATTTCCACCGCGACGCGGAAGCCTTCCGCTGGGACGTGAAGGACCCGGTGAGCGACGGGCGGACCGCCTACTGGCGCTATCTCTTTTCCTATCGCTCGAAGCTGCCGGATTTCGCCGGGCGGCGCGCGGCCTTCGAGGGGGTGGCGATCCTGCGGCTGCGCGACGGGCTCATCGAGGACTATCACGAGGTCGCCAATGCGCTGCCGGGCCTTGCCCTTCTCGGCTTTCCCGAGCCGCGCATCGCCAGGATCGCCGCGCGTTTCGGGCGCGAACTGATGGCGCGCCCGGAAATGGCGCGCCACCGGGAGTGACGGGCGGATACGCCGGCACCCGGGCCCGCCGGATCAGCTCACGAGCGCGAGGGCCGGTCTCCGCGCCGGTCGCACGACCGTGTCAGCTTCGGCCGCCGTCGCCTCCGCTTCGCTCGCCTCCTGGCGGAAGAAGCCGATCACTTCCGACAGCGCGACGGAATCGCTCTCTAGTCGCGCGGCGTTGTCAAGGCTTTCGTTCGCCGCGAATACATTGGCCTGGATCACGTGGTTGAGCTCCTGGATCGCGGTGTTGACCTCGTTCGCTCCGATTTCCTGCTCGCGGACCGCGGCGCTGATCTCGGATACGAGGTCTGCGGTGCGCTGGATGTTCGGCACCAGGGCTTCGAGCATCTCGCCCGCCTCGCGCGACACGGTCATCGTGTCGGCGGACAGGCTCTGAATGTCCCCCGCGGCGCCCTGGCACCGCTCGGCGAGTTTTCTCACCTCCGATGCGACCACGGCGAAGCCCTTGCCGTGCTCTCCGGCGCGCGCCGCCTCGACGGCCGCGTTGAGTGCGAGAAGGTCGGTCTGCCGCGCGATCTCCCGGACGATTCCGATGCGTTCGACGATGGCCATCATCGAGGAGACGGCCTTGCCGACCGCTTCGCCGGCGGCGCCGGCGTCGGTCGAGCACTTTGCGGCGATGCTCGCGGTGCGGCCGGCATTTTCGCCGGACTGGCGGATCGTCGCGGCGATTTCCTCCATCGCGGCGGAGGCCTGTTGTGCGGCGCTCGACTGGCGCGTCGCGCCATCGTTGAGGCCGCCGGCGGTCTGCTTCATCGCCCGCGCGCCTTCGCCGACGCCGCCGGCGGAGCGACGGGCGCGCTCGGCCACATCTCGCAGCCGGTGCACCATGGTCGCCAGCGCCCGGCCGAGCACGTCGGCGGCCGAGCGGGGGGCCACCTCCACCGCCAGGTCGCCCTTGGAGATGCGATCGGCGGCGGAGGCCATCTCGTCGCTTGCGGCGCCGATGCGGACGATGGCGTCGGCCATGCGGCCGATCTCGTCCCGCCGGCCGCGATAGGGCGCCTCGGCCCTGTTGTCTCCCTCAGCGAGCCGGCTGACGATCTCGGTCATCCGCCGCACCGGCGTGGCGATGTCCCGCGCGAGGTAGAAGCCGGCGAGCAGCGAGGCGGCCGCCATCACCACGGCGCCGACGAAGATCGCCATCTCGGCGCGTTCATTCGAGCGGTCCGTTTCGGCCGCGCGGACGTCGAGCAGGGCGCCTTCGGCCTCCGCGAATTCCTGGTGGCGCGCGCGAATCTCGTCCATCAGCGCCTTGCCGGCGCCGGAGCTCAGGAGCGCGCGCGCCTCGTCGCGCGTGGCCGGCGACCGCATCAGCTCGATCTCGCGCTCGACGATGGTTCTGCGCCATTCGGCTTCCGCCGCCTCGATTCGCTCGATCCGGGCTTGCTGCGCCGGGTTGTCAGCGGTCAGCGACTTCAGCCGGGCCAGCGCGCTCGCGACGCGCGCCCTGCCGCTCTCGAACGGCGCGAGGAAGGCTTCGTCGCCCGAGACGAGGAAGCCGCGTGCGCCGGTCTCCTGGTCGAGGACGGCGGCGAGCACCTCGTCTGCGACGTCGAGCACGTGAAGTGTGTGGGTGTTCCAGCGCACCGCATCTTCGATATTGCGCAGACTTAGATACGTTGTGGCGGAAACCGCCGCGAAGATGCTCAGGAGAAGGCCGAATGCGACGGCGATCTTTGCCGATACGTCGAGCCGGAACCGTTTCATGTCATCACTCCAGGTGTCGAATCCGGGAAGATGATTTATGGCTCAAAGGTCAATCGCCCGCTAAGGCGATGGATTCATTTGTTGTTCCTTAAACAGTCCTTTTCCGTTCATTTCACGTATTTCCAATAGAAAGCGGCCGGAGCGAAGCGGGTTCGCGCCGGCCGTCCGAGGCGGCGGCGCGGGTCAGATCGCGAGGTATTCCTGGCGCAGTTTCGCGTCGTCGAGCACCTCGCGGGCGGAGCCGTCGAAGACGACCTGCCCCATATCGAGGATGATCGCCCGGTCGGCGAGATGGAGCGCGGCGATGGCGTTCTGCTCGACGATCACGGTGGTCATGCCGAGCGACTTGATGTGGATCAGCGTCTTCTCGATCTCCTGCACGATCACCGGGGCGAGGCCCTCATAGGGCTCGTCGAGGAGGAGGAGCTTCACGTCCCGCGCCAGGGCGCGGCCGATCGCCAGCATCTGCTGCTCGCCGCCGGAAAGCGTCACGCCCTCCTGCGACCGCCGTTCGCCGAGCCGGGGGAAAAGCTCGTAGATGCGCTCGATGCTCCAGCCGACGGGCGGAGCGATCTGCGCGAGGACGATGTTCTCCTCCACCGTCAGGCCGGGGATGATCCGCCGGTCCTCCGGCACGAGGCCGACGCCGGCGCGCGCCGCCTGATGCGCCCGCATCGAGTGGAGCGGCTGGTGGTCGAGCCAGATTTCCCCATGCGTCAGCTGGGGCGAGTCGACCCGCGCGATGGCGCGCAGCGTCGAGGTCTTGCCGGCGCCGTTCCGGCCGAGCAGCGCCAGGATCTCGCCCTCATGCACGTTGAAGGTGACGCCCTGCACGATGTAGCTCTCGCCGTAATAGGCGTGCACGTCTTGGACGGAGAAGTAGGCCGGCGCCGTGCCGACGTTCTTGCCGTGGTCAAGGCGCGATTCCCGCGCGTCTCTTCCGGCTGCAACAGACATGGATCGGTCCTCCGGGTCAGAGATGTGCGCCGCCGAGATAGGCTTCTTGCACTTTCGGGTTTCCCTTGATGTTCTCCGGCGCGTCCTCGACGATCGGCGTGCCCTGGGCGAGCACGGTGATCCGGTTGGCGAGCGAGAAGACGACATGCATGTCGTGCTCGATCACCACCATCGTCATGCCGCTGTCGGCGATCTTCCTAAGCAGGTCGATGGTCGCATTGGTGTCGGCGCGGGACATGCCGGCCGTCGGCTCGTCGAGCAGGAGGAGCTTCGGGTCCTGGACGATGCCCATGGCGAGTTCGAGCCGACGCTTGTCGCCGCGACTGAGGCTGTTGGCGATCATGTCGCGCTTGTCCGCCATGCCGACGCCATCGAGCGCGTGGAGCGCCTTTTCGCGGATCGCCGCCTGGCCGGCGAGCGGCGACCAGAGATCGACCTTGAACGCGCCGTCCCGCTTGGCGAAGGCCGGGATCATCACGTTCTCCAGCAGCGTGAGTTCGCCGAAGATCTCTGGCGTCTGGAACACCCGCGTCACCCCGGCCTGGTTTATCTCGTGCGGCTTGAGGCCGATCAGCGAGACGCCGTCGAAGTTGACCGTGCCGGTGTCGGGAATCAGCCGGCCGACAAAGCAGTTGAGCAGCGTCGACTTGCCGGCCCCGTTCGGCCCGATGATCGCATGGACGGAGCCCGCGGCGACGTCGAGGTTCACGTCCGAAAGCGCCTGCAGGCCGCCGAACCGCTTGTTGACGTGCTGGACGGTGAGAATGCCCATCGTCGCCTCCCTTATTCCGCCGGAACGCGGGCGGTGCGGGCCGCGCCGCCGCCGCCCCGCCGGACCAGGCCGAAGAGCCGCCGGAACCCTTCCATCAGGCCGCCCGGCAGGAACGTCACGACCAGCATGAAGATAACGCCGAGCGTGAGTTGCCAGCCCTCGCCGACGAAGGCCGCGACCAGCGACACCACGGGCTCGCGCAGCGATTCCGGCAGGAAGTCGAAAATCGCGGAAAGCTCGGACTTGTTGAAGGCCGAGAAGATGTTCTCGAAGTACTTGATCACGCCGGCGCCGAGCACAGGGCCGAGCAGCGTGCCGGAGCCGCCGAGAATGGTCATCAGCACGACCTCGCCGGACGCGGTCCACTGCATCCGCTCGGCGCCCGCGAGCGGGTCCGTCGAGGCGAGGAGGCCGCCGGCCAGCCCGGCGTACATGCCGGAGATGACGAAGGCCGCCAGCGCATAGGGCCGGGTGTTGACGCCGGTATAGGCGAGCCGGTTCTGGTTCGTCTTGATCGCCCGCAGCATCATGCCGAAGGGCGAGCGGAAGAGCCGCATCGCGAAGTAGAAGGCTGCGATCAGGATCACCCCGCAGACGTAGAAGCCGACGTTGAACTGCACGTCCATGCCGAGGAGGCTGGTCTCCCAGGTGTGGTTCATCGGCAGGCCGAAGAAGTTGGAGAGCGGCAGCTCGCCCTCCGGCAGCGCGGCGTCAAGCACCCGCGGATCGTCGAGCGCGATCTGGAGGCCGGTCTCGCCGTTGGTGATTGGCGTCAGCACCGAATAGGCGAGATTGTAGCTCATCTGCGCGAAGGCCAGCGTCAGGATCGAGAAGTAGATGCCGGACCGGCGGAGGCAGACGAATCCGATCAGGAGCGCGAAGAGGCCCGAGATCACGACGGCGAGGATGATCGCCGGAATGACGTTCATGCTCAGCAGCTTGAACATCCAGACCGCGGAATAGGAGCCGACTCCGAGGAAGGCGGCGTGGCCGAAGGACAGATACCCGGTCAGGCCGAAGAGGATGTTGAAGCCGATCGCGAAGACGCCGTAGATCGCGAACTTCTGCAGGAGGTCCGGATAGCCGGCGCCGAAGGGCGCGAGGATCACCGGCCCCAGCAGCACCGCGAGCGCGAACAGGAGAAGGAGGAGCCCGTCATAGCGGGGGCTTTCAGCGTGGCTCATGACTCAGGTCTCCATCACGCCCTTGCGGCCCATCAGGCCGCGCGGACGCGCGAGCAGGACGACGACGGCGACGAGATAGATGATGATCTGGTCGATGCCGGGGAAGATCGCCTTCACCTCGTTCATCGAGGCGAAGGACTGGAGGATGCCGAGGAGAAAGCCCGCGAGCACGGCGCCGCCGAGCGAGCCCATGCCGCCGACGACCAC
>CALFYQ010000085.1 GCA_937952085.1 uncultured Paracoccaceae bacterium
GGGGGCGCCCGCCCGCGGGGAGGGGCGGGCGCGGCCCGGGCTGGTCGCCCGGGCCGGGAGAGATGGAGAGGGCGCGGCGATACTCCGTGCGGAGCCGGTTTGGCAGGGCGCACCAAACGGGTCGCCGCACTCTCAAGCTCCCTTCCGGCCTCACCCCAGCCTCCGGCGCGCGATCCGCGCGAGGAACTGGAGGAGGAGAAGCGCCACGCCGATGAGGAGCGCGGCCTTCACCGGCCAGACCGGCGCCGTCACGTCGCCGACCGCGCCGACGAACTCGCCCCGCTCCCAGGCGCGCACCGCGATCGGCCAGGAGGCCCAGAGCACCACGCCCATGATCGCCGCCCCGGCGAGGTCGCCGAGGTCGGCGAGGGCGCGGGCGAGGCCCGGCGCGCTTTCCTTGAGGAAGACGTCCGCCGCCTCGGCACGCGGCAGCCGCCCGGCGCGGAGCGCGGCCGGCCCCTGCAGGAAGACGATGGCGACGATGGATAGCGTCACCAGTTCCGGCACGCCGGGGATAGGCGCGCCGAAGGCGCCGCGGCCGAGGACATCCGCCCCGACCGCCAGCGTCACCACCAGGATCAGGAGCGAGCCGGCGAGGTTGCAGGCCTGCGTCGCCCCGTCGAGCAGACGGAGCGCGCGCCGGCCGGCGCCTTCGCTCACTCCTTGTCCCAGTCGCGGAGCGGCTTGGCCCCGGCGGCGCGCATCCCGTCCATGTAGGCGGAGAGGATCTGCTTGCCCGGCTTGCCCTCGCCGTCGAGCTTCGCCGCCCAGGCCTTGGCGGCGTTGTCCATGCCCTCGGCCCAGGTCAGCCGCATCTGAGTCGGCGCGTCGGAGATCTTCGCGCCGCCGGCGGCCATCCCCTCGAAAGCCTTGGCGACGGCGGCTTCGAGCGCGTCCATGTACCAGGCCTGCGCCGCGTCGGCGCCCTTGCGGAGCGCCGCGCGCACCTCCTCCGGCAGCCCGCTCCACCAGGCCTCGTTGGCGCAGAGCGCGCCGGCGAACTGCGCGCCGAGGCCGAGCTTGGTCACATAGGGCGCCACCTCATAGAGCTTGCCGGGCAGCGCCGCCGAGGCGAAGACGAGGACGCCCTCGTAAACCCCGGTCTTGATCTCGTTGTAATAGGTCGTGAGGTTGCCGGCCACGCCGACCGCCCCGGTGCCGGAGAGCCAGTTGATCGCCGCGCCCGGCGCCGCGATCTTCCTGCCCTGAAGGTCGGCCATGGTCTCGACCGGGAAGGTCGTCATCAGGAGGTAGTCGTCGATCGCGATCGGCGCGCCGACATAGACCACTCCGTTCTCGGTGTAGGCCTCGGTCATCCGCGGCTCGTTCAGGTGGAGCGCGTGGATCACGTTCGAGACGGCGCGGGCGTCGTCGCTGACGAAGGGCGTGTAATAGGTGACGTTCTGCGGCCCGAGCTTGGCCGGGTCGAAGAGCGCCTGGCAGGTGCCGAGCTCCGCGAGCCCCGCCTCCACCGCCTCAAGCTCCTCGCCGACGCCGGCTACCGCGCCGCCATATTGCTCGGAGAAGGTCATGGCGTGGCCGGTTCCGGCCAGCGCCGCGTTCACCGCAGGGATGAAGGCTTCGGGGATCATCCGCACCCAGCGGAAGATGGGCGGGTGCCCGGCGACCACGGTCGCGGTAAAGTCCTCCGCGGCGGCGGGCGCGGCCTGCAGGGCGGCGAGCCCGCCGAGGAGGGCGGCGAAAAGCGGTGTCCGGGCGGTCTTCATCGGCGTCTCCCTTGGCGGGCCGGTCTCCGCCGGCGCTCGCCGCAGCTTCGCCGCGCGGGCCCGCCAGTCAAGCGCCGATGGGCGCGGCGGGCCTCAATCGGGCGGCGGCAGCTTCAGATCGACGCCGGCCTGCTTCTCCTTCCGCCGCTTCAGCCAGGCCCCGAGCCGGCGATGCGCGGGCAGCTTCGGCAACGAGAAGGCGTCGGCCTCCGTCTCCACCACGAAGTTGACGTAACGGCGGGTCCAGGAGGTGACGGGTCGCGGCGTGACGCCGTGGATCGATGTCCCGGAGTTCACGAAGGCGATGAACTTGTTGGAGCCGTAGGAGACCTTGGCGATCTCGTCGAGGTCGGACAGCTCGGCGTAATGGCCGCCGAAGCCGCCGCGCCCCGGCTTGAAGCGATAGAGCGAAAGGTCGCCGCCTGGCGTCGGGTCGTCCCGCTGCTTCATGTAGAAGAGCCCGGTGAAGATCTTGTTCTTCCGGTCCACATGGGCGGGGCGCACCGAGGAGGGCGTCGTCACCGGCGTGTTGATGACGAAGAGAAGGTCCATCGAGATGTCGGCTGCGCCCGGCGCGCCGCGGCGCTTCACCCGCCAATCCGCCATCGGCCTGCCGAGCCGCGCCTCGAGATCGGGATAGGTCTCCCGCATCGTGTCGCCGAAGACGCGGACGATGTCGCTCCAGAAGGCGGCGGAGGTGTGATACTCGAAGAAGGCCCGCCATTCCGGCGAGAAGCGGGGCGAGCCGATCACGTCGGCGGCGGCGATCCGCACCGCCTGGTTGTTCTTCACCTCGGAGAGCAGGCCGAAGAAGAGCTCGTCCTTCGGGAAGTCCTTGTCGAGCGCATCGTAGAGGTCGGCCGCCAGTGGCGCCTCGTTGACGACGAACGGATAGGGCTCCGGGGTGATCGCATTCGCGGCGCGCGGCGTGAGAACCGAAATTTCCTCGGCCGAAATCGCCATGGTTTCGAGATCTAGCATGTTCGCCTCGCCTGTGATCTTGGCTGCAACGCACATTATGGGCGTCTATAGCGATCATCAATCGGAAGGCTACAACACCAGGGCCGCGTGAAGGCAATGTTTGGCGGTTCGGGCCGTCTCGTCATGCGCGCCGCGCATGGCCGCCCTGAAGGCTTGTGCATGGAACGGGACGGGGCAGGCGCCTATTTCGCAACACGAGGCGTCGCGCCCCGCTGGCTCTCCCTGCTGCGGAGCGGCGCGGCCCTCACGGTCTCCAGCGGGGCGCCTCATCCCCCCCCCCGAGGGCGCCCCGCGGAGACCCAACTCACCCCGATATGGCGATGTCGATGAGCGCGAGCCGCCCGGCCGCGCTTTCCGTCAGCGCGGCGTCGAGCGCTGCGTCGAGCGCGTCTGCCGCCTCGACCCGGAGGCCGAAGGCGCCGCCCGCCTCGGCGATCTTCGCGAAATCCGGGCTTCCGGCGAGGGAGACGAAGGGCATCCGGTTCGCCCGCGCCGCCGCGCCCTCGGGATACATGCCGAGGACGGAGTGGCGCACCGCGCCCCATTCCGCGTTGTTGAGGACGAGGACGACGGGCGCGAGCCCGGTCGCGGCGGCGATCTGCAGGCAGGCGACCGGGTTGGCGAAGATGAAGCTGCCGTCGCCCATCGTGGCGACGACGAGCCGTTCGGGCTCCGCCAGCTTCGCCCCGAGCGCCGCGGGGAGGGACCAGCCGAGCCCGCCCGCATGCGGCTCCTGCCGCCAGCGCGCCGGGGCTGCGAGCCCCATCGGCGCATAGGGCGCGCCAAGCTCGGAGAGGACGAGCGCCGCCTCGCCGCCCGTTCGCCGCCCGAGCGCGGCGGCGAGGCGGGCGGAGACGAAGCCCTTCGTCATCGGCGCGCCGGGCGCGACCTCCGCCATCTTCCGCGCATCCGCCAGCGCCGCCGCATGGGCGGCCTCGACCTGAGGGCGCCGCGACGCGATCCGCTCCGCCGCGCCGGCGAGGTGCGGCCGGAGCGCCGCTTCGAGCGCGAGCAGGCCGCCCGCCGTCTCGGTCGCCAGCGTCACCGCGGCGGGATGGGTGCGGACCGGGGTGCGCGCCATCAGCGGGTCGGGGCCGAGCTGGACGACCTTCAGCCCCTCCGGCGCCTTGTGGATGTCGGGCGACCAGGGCGCGAGGCTGTCGACCACCAGCGCGGCGTCCGCCGCAGCGAGCGCCGGCCCGGCGGCCCAGCCGATCCAGGAGGGGTGATCGCGCGGCACGCCCGGCTCCACCGCCCACCAGTCGGTCAGCGGCGCGGCCCAGTCCGCCGCGATCCGGCCGAGCGCGGCGAGCCCGTCCGGGCTTCCGCCACCCCGCTGCGCGAAGATCAACGGCCGCTCCGCCGCGGCGAAAAGCGCGGCGGCGCGCTCGATCTCCGCTGCCGGGGCGGCGAGGCCCGGCGGCGAGACGGCGGAGGGCGCCTCCCCCTCGATCTCGATCTCCTCCGCCAGCACCTCCCGCGGAAGCGAGAGATAGACCGGGCCCATCGGCGGCGAGAGGGCGATGGCCGCGGCGCGGTCGAGCAGCGGGCCGATCTGCTCGGGGAAGCGGAGCTCATAGTCCCACTTCGCGCATTCGCGGATCAGCGCGTGCTGGTCCCGCATCTCCTGGCCCCAGCCGATCGGCACGGTGCGGGCGCCGAAGCGGCCGCCCTCCACCGTCGGCGTGCGGCCGGACATGACGATGACCGGAACCTGGTCCTGCGCGGCGTTGAGCGCGCCGATCACGCCGTTGGCGAGGCCGACATCGGTGTGGAGCATCACCGCCTGGAGCCGGCCGGTGGCGAGCCAGGCGCCGTGCGCCATGCCCATCGCCGCATGCTCGTGCGGCGCGATCACCGGCTCCGGCAGGGCGAGGCCCATCTCCGCCGCCCGCGCCAGCCCCTCTACGATGGGCGGAAAGTCGGTGCCCGAATTGCCATAGACATGGGAGACGCCGAGCGCCTTCAGCCGCGCGAAGATCGCCGCGCCCGCGCTCATCCGCGTCATCTCGAAGCCTCCACCGGCGCCGCCGCCACCCACCAGCCGGGCTCCGCCGCCCGGAGTCGCTCTGCCGCCGCCTCTGCCGCCGCCGCAGTCTCGTAGACGCCGAAACAGGTCGCGCCGGAGCCCGACATCCGCGCAAGCCGGCAGGCGGAATCCCAGGCGAGCGCGGCGAGGGCGCGGCCGATCGCCGGGCGAAGCCGCCGCGCCGGCGCTTCGAGATCGTTCCGCTGGCGCGAGAGCCAGGCGGTCAGATGGCCGAGATCCTGGAACGCCGCCGGGGCCGGCGGGCCGGGCGGGTTCTCCCGCTCCGCCAGCGCGCCGAAGACCTCCGCGGTCGAGAGCGGCTGCATCGGGTTGACGAGGAGAAGGTGGAAGCCGGGCGAGGCGGGCGCCGGCGAAAGCCGCTCGCCGATCCCGGCCATCAGCGCCGGCCGCCCGGCGAGGCAGACCGGAACGTCGGCGCCGAGCCCGGCGGCGATCCCCGCGAGATCGGCCCGCGCCGCGCCGGGCCAGAGCCGCGCGAGGAGCCGGAGCGCCGCCGCCGCGTCGGCCGAGCCGCCGCCGATACCGGAGGCGATGGGGAGCCGCTTCGTCAGCCTGAGCGCCGCGCCCGGCCGGCCGGGCGTCGTCGCCGAAAGCCGCTCCGCCGCCGCGAGGACGAGATTGTCCCCGCCCGAGGAAAGCCCGGCCGCAAAGGCCCCGTCGAGCGAAAGCGAGAGGCCGGCGGCCGGCTCCGCCTCCAGCGCGTCGCCGATGCGTGGAAAGACAGCGAGGCTTTCGAGGAGGTGATAGCCGTCCGCCCGCCGCCCGCGAACATGGAGGAAAAGGTTGACCTTGGCGGGCGCCGGCTCGGCGAGCGCGGCCGGCGCCTCGGCCTCAGCCTCCATTCTTGTTCGCATCCGCCGCCGGCGCGGCGGCCGGCGCGGCCGCGGCGGCTTCCTCGGCCCGCACCTTGTCGAGCCCGATCTCGAGCTTGCGGTGGATCCGCGCGCGGTCCTTTTCCTCCGGTTCGAAGGAGAGGGCGCGGCGCCATTGGAACTCCGCCTCCCGCTTGCGGCCGACCATCCAGAGCGCGTCGCCGTAATGGTCGGTGATGACGGCGTCGACGGGGCGCAGCTCCACCGCCCGCTCCATCACTTCCGCCGCCTCCTTGTACTCGCCGAGCAGGAAATGCCCCCAGCCGAGGCTGTCGACGATGTAGCCGTCATCCGGCCGGGCGGCGACCGCCTTGCGGATCATCTCCATCGCCGGGCCGATGTTCTCGCCCCGGTCAAGCCAGGAATAGCCGAGATAGTTCAGCACCAGCGGCTGGTCCGGCTGGAGCTTCAGCGCGGCCTGGAAGTCGGCCTCCGCCTTCGGCCATTCGCCAGAGCGCTCCCAGGCGATGGCGCGCTGGTAGAGGAGCGCCCAGCTCACCTGCCCTTCCGCCTCGGCGAGCTTCACAGCCGCGTCATAGGCCGCCGCCGCTTCGGGGAACCGGTCGGCGCGGCGCAGGAGGTCGCCGAGGGCGAGTTGCGCCTCGGCCGCCGTCGGGTCCCGCCGCACCAGCGCCTTTAGCGCCTCGACCGCCTCGCTCCGGCGGCCGACCTCGTCCAGCGCGTCGGCGCGGCCGATCTCGGCGGCGCGGCCATAGACGCTGTCCGGCGGCACCCCCTCATAGGCGCGGATCGCCAGCGCCGGCTGGCCGGAGCCGGCCAGAAGGTCCGCGGCGAGAAGCCGCGCCTCGACGAGGTCCGGGCGCATCCAGATCGCGAGGCGCACGTAAAAGAGCCCGAGCTTCGCGTCGCCGTCCCGCCCGAGCGCGGCGCCGAGGCCGTAGAGCGCCTCCGCGGCGCCTTCGCTCGCATCCGAGACGAGCGGCGGCGGCGTCTTTCCGGCCTCGACCTCGGCGAGGTCGGCCTCGAGGGCGGCGTCGCCGAAGGCGCCCGCCGCCGCGGTTTCAAGGATCTGCTTCGCGCCGTCCATGTCGCCGGCGGCGGCCTTCGCCCCGGCGGCGGCGCGGGCCATGCGGGCCGCCGGCGCCATGCCGTTCTCGAAGAGGCGCGAGAAGGCCTCGACGGCGCCCGCCGCGTCGCCCGCGGCGCGGCGCATCAGCCCGCGGTGATAGTCGGAGAAAAGCTCCAGCACGGCGCGGCCGCCGAGCCCTTCGAGCGCCGTCTCCGCCGCCGCCGCGTCGCCCGCGCCCTCGGCCGCCCAGCCGGAGAGAAGCGCGCCGACCAGCGGGTGGAACGCCTCCGGCGTCGCCTCGATCCCGGCGCGCGCGGCGGCGTAGTCCCCGCGCTTCATCTCGTCGGCCACGATCACGAGATTGGCGATCCGGTGCTTCGGCTCGAAGCCCGAAAGCCGCTCGGCCAGTTCCTTCGCCTCGTCCATCCGGCCGGCGGCGACCATGTGGATCAGCGTCTGCTCCATCAGCGCGATATCGCCCGGATCCTGGTCGAGCGCGCGGGAGAGATAGATCGCCGCCGCCTCGACATCGCCGCGCTTCGCGGCGTTCAGACCGGCGAGATACGCCCCCGAAAGCGACCCCTGCGCCAGGGCGCCGCCGGCCATGAGCCCGATGGCTCCGAGTGCGGCGACCCGCGCGAGGCGGCGGGAGAGATGCGTCATGATGCGCTCCGTGTCGTTTGCGCGAATATAGGCGCCCTTTCGGCCGAGGTCTGCCCCTGATCGCGCAGGGGTGAGCCGGTTGTCGGCCCCGGCGCCCGCGGATAGAGACCGGCCAGCATGGATATCGCGATTCCCCCCGTCGAACCGGAGGTCCGCGCGCGGCTCGAAGGGCGCGTGATGCTGCTCGGCGTCGGGGCGCAGAAGGCCGGGACGAGCTGGCTCTTCAAATATCTGGCCGCCGACCCGAAGATCGCCGCCTCGCCCCTGAAGGAGCTTCACTTCTTCTCGACCTGGCTCTCGCCTCGGCTCTTCAAGGGGCATGACCGGGCGTTCCTCAGGATGCTGGCCGCGGCGGAGGCCCCGGCGGCGCGGCTCCTTCGCGCGCCCCGCCGGCTCCGCGCCCTCGAAGAGCGGCGGACGATGATGACCGACCGGGCCGAATACCTCCGCTATTTCGCCCGTCGGGCGGGCGAGCGGCGTTTCCTACTCGAGATATCGCCGAGCTACGAAATTCTCGACGTGCATCGCCTCCGCGTCGTGCGCCGCTATTTCGAAAGCGCCGGGGTGGCGGTGCGGCCGATCCTGCTGCTGCGCGACCCGATCGAGCGGCACTATTCCGCGCTCCGCATGGCGCAGCGGGACGCCAAGCTGGCCAGCGCCAAATCGCAGTTCCTGCCGTCGCTCGGCTTTCGCAGCCATGTCCGCCACAGCCGCTACGACCGCACCCTCCGGAAGCTCTGGAGCGCGTTCGGGGAGGATGCGGTCTCCGTCGCCTTTTACGAACACGTCACCTCGACGCCCGAGATCCATCTCCGCGCGCTCGTCGAAGGGCTCGGGCTCGACTGGCGCGCTCCGGATCTCGGCGCCCGTGTCAACGCCTCGCCGCGCCATGCGGAACTCGGCGAGGCGGACGTCGCCGCGGCGCTGGAGCTCTACCGCCCGGTCTACGACTTCGTGAGGGCGAACTTCGGGGCCGAAACGCCGGCCAGCTGGCGCGCCTGACGCAGCGGAGCGGCGCGCCTGACGCAGCGGCACGGCGCGTTGTCATACCCGCCATGCGAAAAATCGGTAGCTTTTGGGCGCCTTATGCGCCATATGACCTTTCCCGAAATCATGACGGTTTGACGACTCGGTGGAGGAGCCCATGGCTCTCAACGACGACGCTTTGAGCTTTACGACTGAGCAGGGCCGGCGCGCGCGGAAGCTTTTCGCCGCGGTGGTGCTTGCCGCTCTCGACGACGCGATCCGCGACGAGAAGACCTTCGGCCCTGGCAAGGGCGTAGAGGCGATCTCCCGCTGGGCGAACTCGCGCGATGGGATCGAGGTGCTGACGAATGCCGGCATCGAGGTCAACAGCCGCACGGTGGATGGCCTGATGGCCTTCGTCCGCCGCGGCATTCGCGTGTCCAACGCCCTGTCGCTCAAGGAGAGCGAAGACAAGGCCGCCGCCTAAAAGGGCGTTCGCCTGCGGAAAGGAGCGCCTCCGGGAGGAGGCGCTCCTTTCGTTTTTCGCGCCACGGCTTGCGCCCCCTGCGCCGCCCCGCTTTGCTCGGGCGAGGAACAGGGAGGCGTCTAATGGGCTGGTCGATCCATCATGTGAACCTGGAGAGCCGGGATGTGCGCCGCGCCGCGGCGTTCTATTCGCGCGTGCTCGGCATGGCGGAAGGGGAATGGGTGTTCCCCGCGACGCGCGGCTACATTCCCGGCGCGCCGGACCGGCTCGCGCTCTTCCCCGACGGGCGGCAGAGCCATACCGGGCTCCACCTGATCAAGGGCGACCCGGACTTCGCCGCCCGGAACGGCTTCGCGCACAACCCGTCGCTCGGCGGGCACTTCGCCATCGAGGTCAGCGATCTCAAGGCGGTGATGCGGCGCCTCGACGCAGCCGGCGTGCCCTATTCGGATGGCGGCGTCTTCGCCATTCCGGGCCTTCACAACATCTATTGCGAAGACCCGGACGGCAATCTCATCGAGATCAACCAGCGCGTCTGAGCGCGCTACTGGCTGGCCGGGAGCCCTTCCGGCCGGCCGACGACGACGAAGGCGAGCGCGTCGGGCAGCAGCAGCCGGGCCGCGACGCGCCTGATGTCCTCCACCGTCACCGCCTCGACCATGGCGTTCCGCGTCTCGGGATAGTCGATCGGCAGGCCGGCCGACTGGAGCGCCACCAGCATGTCGGCGATCTTGCCGTTGGAGTCGAACTGGAGCCCATAGGCGCCGGTGAGGTACTTCTTCGCCTTGGCGAGTTCGTCCTCCGTCACCCCCTCCTCGGCCATTCGCCGCCATTCGCCGCGGATCACCGAGACCGATTCCGCCATCGAGGCGTTCGCGGTGGAGACCCCGCCGATATAGAGGCCGGCCCGGTCGAGCGGCATGAGGTAGGAATAGACCGAGTAGGAGAGGCCGCGCTTTTCCCGCACCTCCTCGGTCAGGCGGGAGGAGAAGCCGCCGCCGCCGAGGATGTAGTTCATGACATAGGCGGGGATGTAGTCCGGGTCGTCCCTGAGGATGCCCGCATGGCCGAACATCGCCACCGATTGCGGCACGTCGAGGTCGATCACCGTGAGGCCCGGGGCGAGCGCCGGCTTCGTCATCGGCAGCGCGGCGGGCGCCTCCGGCGCGAGGTCGCCGAGGAGCTTGTCGAGCATCGCGGCGGTCTCCTCGGCGGAGATCGCGCCCACGACGCCGACATGGAGCGCGCCCTTCTGGATCAGCCGGGGCAGCGCGGCGCGGAGATCCTCCACCGTCAGCGAGGCGACGCTCG
>CALFYQ010000086.1 GCA_937952085.1 uncultured Paracoccaceae bacterium
CTCTCCGTCGCCGGCGGCGGCGACACGGTGGCGGCGCTGAACGCGGCCGGGGCGGCGGCCGACTTCTCCTATGTCTCGACCGCCGGCGGCGCCTTCCTCGAATGGCTGGAGGGGAAGACGCTTCCGGGGGTGGCGGCGCTCGAGGTCTAGGAGGGCCGGGCGAAGTCCATCGTCCAGTTCGTCTCCCAGTTCTCGCCCCCATCGGTGGAGAAAGCCTGCTCCCAGCGCGGCGCGTCGGTTCCGATCCCGCGCCAGAGGAAGCGAACGCGGATCGGCCGCCCCTCGAACGCATCCTCGGCGTAGAAGGCGCCGAGGCCCGCCTCGAAGCCGCCCCGCACCGGCGTTTCGAGCGCGCCGGGCGCGCGCCCGTCGAGCCACCAGATCGACCAGCGTCGCGCCGCCGCATCCCAGCTTCGGAAGGCGGCGGCGCGATAGGCGCCATCCGGCATGAGGATGTGGTTGTCCTCGACATTGCCGGCGCCGCCGAGGATCGGCCGCGTCTCCGACCGGCCTTCGAAGTCTCGCCAGTCGTCGGCGCCGGCGAGGCGGGACGCCAGCCGCCGGTGGCGCACCTTCCAGACGCCGAACATCGGGTCGAATTCCTGTCCTGCCGCCGCCATGTCTCGCACTCCTCGCCGCGCCGTTCGCGCCCCGGTCGCTAGCGCGGCGCGGCGTCAGGGCTTGTCAGGAGGCGAACGTAGCGGGGCGCGCCGGGCGAAGCGGGCTCCATCCCGGCGAATTCATCGAAAATTGTAGATTGACCCGGGAGGGACCAGCGCGGACAGTGTCGGCGTGCGTACCTTGTGAATCATTTGAGTATTCCTTGGGGGGCTCCCAATGTTCAGAATCGCGACCGCGGCGTTCGCCGCGCCTGTACTTTTGGCTGGAGCGGCGCTCGCCGCGCCAATCACCACGCAAACCTTCGACACCGATCCGATCCTTTCCGACACGCAGGCGTCGGGCGCCTGGTATACGGACCGGTTTCCGCCATCCGTCTTCAAGTCGACCGACTTCATGGGCGACGCCCGGCTCGAACTCGGCCTCGATGCGGCGGATGGGGCGGGCAACCGTGGCGGCACGCCGTTCTCCTCGGGTTTCTACGACACGCAGGGCCGGAAGTTCGACACGCCCGGCGCGCTCTCGCTCCAGATCGACATGTACATGGATCCGCTCTGGGAAAACCTGCCGGCCGATCAGCGCGTCGGCGGCCTCTGGGGTTCGGTGGAGACCACGACCGGGCTCGTCTCGGATTACCTCTTCCCGATCATGGAGTTCATCAACGGCGAGTTCGTCGCCTATGATACGGCCGATACCGGAACCTTCGTCGGGCTTGGACTGCCGTCGAACTTCGCCTATGGCGAGTTCGCGACGCTCGGCATCAGCCTCAATCTCGCCGACTCGCTCTTCGAATATTATGTGAACGGCGAGATGCTCGGGGCGTTCAGCGCGGATCCCGGGGGCGGCGAAAGCTCGGTCGCGATCGTCAACGCCATCGTCCAGGGCGTGAACCGGCCTGCGGAGACGCGGAGCATGTTCTTCGACAACTTCATCGCCGACACCGCGCCGATCAGTTCGGCCGTGCCGGTTCCCGCCGCCGCGCCGCTCCTCCTCTCGGCGCTCGGCTTCCTCGCCTTCGCCCGCCGGCGGCGCGCCGCGCAGGCCTGATCCACGTCTCAGAGGGCGGGCCGCGGCGGAAGCGCCGCGGCCCGTTCGATTCCGGCCGCCCGTTTCCCTCCGCGGCGTCGGCGCTATGCTCCGCGCGTTCGGGAGGAGCATCGCATGGCCCAGAACTGGACCCTCGTCACCGGCGCCTCGTCCGGGATCGGGCGGGAGATCGCGCGCATCGCCGCCTCGGAGGGCCGGCCGGTGATCCTCTCCGCGCGCCGGGGCGAGCGGCTCCGCCGGTTGGCGGCGGAACTTTCCGAGACCTATGGCGTCGAGGCGCTGGCCCTGCCGGCCGACCTCTCGAAACCGGGCGGCGCCTCCGCGCTCTGGGCCGAAGCAGCGAAGGGGCGGCGGGTCGACGTCCTGGTCAACAATGCCGGGCTCGGCGCCAATGGCCGGTTCGGCGCGCCGGAGCAGCGTGCGCGGGAACTCGCCTCGATCCGCGTCAACGTCGAGGCGGCGACGATGCTCGCCGGGCTCGCGGCCGACCACATGCGCGGGGAGGGCGGCGGGCGCATCCTCAATGTCGCCTCGCTCTCGGCCTTCATGCCGGGGCCGGGCGTGGCGGTCTACCACGCCTCGAAGGCCTATCTCCTCTCGCTCTCACGCGCGATGCGGGCGGAGCTGAAGGGCGCGGGCGTCAGCGTCACGGCGCTCTGCCCCGGCCCGGTGCGGACCGGGTTCTTCCGCGCGGCGGAGATGGAGGAGGCGCGCATCCTCCGCTTCGGCCTGACCGTCTCGGCCGAGGCGGCGGCGCGGGCGGGCTGGCGGGCGGCGATGCGGGGGAACGCGCTCTCTGTCCCGGGCGTTCTGCCGAAACTTGTCGCGCTCGGGGCGCGGGTCACGCCGGTGACGGTTCTTACACCTGTCGCAGCCTACCTG
Source organism: uncultured Paracoccaceae bacterium (assembly GCA_937952085.1). Classification (GTDB taxonomy): domain Bacteria; phylum Pseudomonadota; class Alphaproteobacteria; order Rhodobacterales; family Rhodobacteraceae; genus Pikeienuella. Next base: position 2,548 of record CALFYQ010000086.1, read on the forward strand.
ATGGGGTGGGGCCGCGACGCCCCTTGACCGGCTGCGCTGCGGCGGGCTACCGCCTCCGCGACCTTTTCACGTCCCTGGGAGACCCCGATGAAGGCCACTCGCACCGTCCAGAAGATCCTCGCCAACTACGAGGGCGACACGCCCGGCGTGAAGGCCAATCTCTGCCGGATGCTGATGACCGGAAAGCTCGCGGGCACCGGCAAGATGGTGATCCTTCCGGTCGACCAGGGTTTCGAGCATGGCCCGGCGCGGAGCTTCGCGCCGAACCCGGCGGCCTATGACCCGCACTACCATTACCAGCTCGCCATCGACGCGGGGCTGAACGCCTATGCGGCGCCGCTCGGCATGATCGAGGCGGGCGCGGATACCTTCGCCGGCCAGATCCCGACCATCCTCAAGGTGAACTCGGCGAACTCGCTGATGTCGGACACCGCAGGCAAGAACCAGGCGATCACGGCGAGCGTCGACGACGCGCTGCGGCTCGGCTGCGCGGCGATCGGCTTCACCGTCTATCCGGGCTCGGACATGGC
>CALFYQ010000087.1 GCA_937952085.1 uncultured Paracoccaceae bacterium
GAGGTAGATTTCGACGCCGCCCGGCCAAGCCGCGAAGGCTTCGAGACGTCGGGCGAGGCCGGGATGCATCGGCCCGCCCTTCGCATAGCCGGCGAGGCCGCCCGGCAGGTTCTCATCCGAGATCACCGCGCGGCGCGCGCCGGTTCCGGCAAGGCCTTCGAGCCAGGCGCGGACGGCCGACGGCTCGTCGAGCCGCTGCGTCGCCGCCGCCCGCACCTCGGCGAGAGACGGGGCGAGGACGCCCGCCGTCGCCAGCGCGGGCGCGTTGAGGGCGAGCGCGGCCTGGAGGTGGCTCGTGCCGGTCTTGTGGGCGCCGAGATGGAGCGCGAGGATCACGCGCCGACCTTGAGGACGACCTTCCCGGTCGCCTCGCGCCGGCGGAGAAGGCCGAGCGCCGCCTCCGCCTCGTCGAGCGGCAGGACGTGGGAGACATGCGGCCGGAGCCGGCCTTCCGCCCACCAGCCGAAGAGCCGCCGGAAGCTATCCGCCATCGCTTCCGGGTCGAGCTTCGCCCAGGCGGTGAACCAGAAGCCGAGGACGGCGAGGTTCTTCACCAGAAGGATGTTGGCGGGGATCTGCGGAACTTCGCCGCCGGCGAAGCCGATGGGGAGGAGCCGCGCGCCCGGTTTCGCGGCGCGGAGCGAGGCGGCGAAATCCACGCCGCCGACCGTCTCGTAGACGACATCGGCGCCGCCGAGCGCCTTCGCCTCGGCGGCGAGATCGACGGTCTCGGAATCGAGGAGGTGGTCGGCGCCGGCGCGGCGGGCCGCTTCGAGCCGCGCCGGCCCGCGCGCGGCGGCGATCACCCGCGCGCCGATCAGCTTGCCGATCTCCACTGCCGTCAGCCCGACGCCGCCGGCGGCGCCGGTGACGAGGAGCGTCTCGCCCGCCCGAAGCCCGGCGCGAAAGGAGAGCGCCATCTCGGAGGAGCCGTAGGCGACGAGAAAGCCCGCCGCCGTCTCGAACGGCATGTCGTCCGGGATCGGCAGGCAGAGCGCGGATTTCGCGACGGCATATTCGGCGAAGCCGCCATGCGGGACGAGCGCGGCGACGCGGGTTCCGGGCGCGAGGCCGCCGCCCGCCTCCACCGTTCCGGCGACCTCGAGGCCGGGGGCGAAGGGGAAGGCGGGCTTTTCCTGGTAGCGGCCGGCGACGAGGAGCGTGTCGGCGAAGTTGACGCCGGCGGCGGCGACGCGGATCAGCGCC
>CALFYQ010000088.1 GCA_937952085.1 uncultured Paracoccaceae bacterium
GCGCGCGCGCCGTCGCCGGCCGCGGGAACTCGTTTCGGAGCGCGTAGCGAAACTGCAGGAGCCCCATCGAGGCGCGCAGCGCCGCGCGCCGGCGACGCGCGCCGCGCCGGCTGATCGGGCGCCCGAAGACTTCCGCCGGCCGCGGCGCGGGCTTCTTCGGCGGCGGCTCCGCAAGCCGCGGATCGAGCACGAGGCCCTGCCCCCGCAGCAGCCGGGCGACCCAGGCGAAATAGCGCCGGTCTCCGTCGTCGCGCGAAAGCGAGCGCGCCAGAAAGACATTGTCCGCCCCAAGCCGCTCGACGAAGCCCTGCGCCAGCGCCCCGGCATGTGCGCCATGCGCGGAAACGAAGCCGACCGCGTCGATCTCCCCCACGTCGATCAGGCGGTGGACGCCCTCCGAGACGACGCACAGATCCATCACGGCGGCCTCGACGGACTGCGCCAGCGCGCGCTCATAGCCCTGGAAACGGGCCATCGCCGCGTCCCGCCGGAAGATGCGGCCCAGCACCGTCACCAGCCGTTCGGCGTGATCCGCCGCGCATTTCGCAGCAGCCTGGTTGGTGGTGGGGTCATAGGCAGGGAAGGCGTCGCGCGCCCGCTCGATCGACAGCCAGTCCCAGGAGACATGCCTCGGCCGACGCCGGCCTTCGAGGAAGACCCGCGCCGAGGCCGCCCCTTCGAGCAGCGGCGCCGGCAGGCGGAGATCGGCCTTCGCATCGCAGATCACCGCGATGCGCCGGCCGGCAAGGCGCGCCTCCGGCGCCTCTTCCAGCGCGCGCTGACAATCGGCATAGGCGGAAAGCGGCCTCAGGCCCGATATTATCTGCAGGCGGCGGAGCCGCCTTGGGCGCGGCCCGCGCGACAGAAGCCGGCTCCGGAGCAGCCGCTCGGCCTCGCGGAATTCGCCCTCGCTGCGAAGCGTGCGCGCCTTCGTCTCGTCCGTCGCGCCGGTCGCGCGTGCGAGGAAATCCGGCAGTGCGCGCATCGCGTACTTGAAGACAGCCATCCGGACACCCTAAACGCTACCGCAGCGCGGCCGCGCCAACCGGGCGATGCCTATCGAACGAGCGCGAGAACGCAACCCCTTCGTGTGTCGCATCGCACACACGCCGCGCCGCGCAACTGTGGAGGACCAATCAGGTGAGCAAGCGCAGACGCATCGTGTTTCTGACCGGAACGCGCGCGGATTTCGGCAAGCTGAAGCCGCTGATCGAGCGGGTGGAGCGCAGCGACGCGTTCGAATGCGCCGTCTTCGTCACCGGCATGCACCTGATGGAGCGGCACGGCCGCTCGGTCGTCGAGATCGAGAAGCAGGGCTATTCTGACGTCTTCTGCTACATCAACCAGACCGTGAACGAGCCGATGGACCAGGTGCTGGCGAACACGGTCGCCGGCCTCTCCCGCTACCTCCACGAGCGCCCCTGCGACATGATCGTGGTGCATGGCGACCGGGTGGAGACGCTGGCCGGCGCCATCGTCGGCTCCTTCAACAACACGCTGGTCGCGCATGTCGAGGGCGGCGAGGTTTCCGGCACCATTGACGAGCTGATCCGGCATTCCGTCTCGAAGCTGGCGCATCTCCATTTCGTCGCCAACGATCTCGCGCGGAAGCGGCTCCTCCAGATGGGCGAGCGCGAAGAGTCGATCTCGGTCATCGGCTCGCCCGACATCGACGTGATGCTCTCGGACAAGCTGCCGACGCTCGAAGCCGCCCGCGCGCGCTACGAGATCGGCTACCCCGACTATGCGATCTCGCTCTTTCACCCGGTGACGACGGAGCCTGCCGAGATGGCCCAGATGGCGGAGGACTATTTCACCGCGCTGGTCGCCTCCGACATGAACTATGTCGTTGTCTATCCGAACAACGACGCCGGCAGCTACGAGATCCTCCAGTCGATGAAGCGGCATGTGAAGGGCGACCGGTTTCGCGTCTTCAAGTCGATCCGGTTCGAGTATTTCCTGACGCTGATGAAGCACGCGAAGTTCATCGTCGGGAATTCTAGCGCCGCGGTGCGCGAGGCGCCGGTCTACGGCGTGCCCTCGGTGCTGGTCGGCTCCCGCCAGCACCGCCGCTCCGAGGCACCGAGCATCATCCAGGCGAAGCCCGGCCGCGACGGGCTTCTGGAGGCGATCCGCTTCGCCATCGACCTGCCGCCCTTCGCGCCGCATCTCGAATTCGGCGACGGCGGCAGCGCCGACCGCTTCCTCCGCATTCTCGAGGGCGAGGCCCTCTGGGCGACGCGGGTGCAGAAATCCTTCATCGACCTGCCGGGCGCGACCGAGCCGGCGCCGGCGCTGCCGTGACCGGCCTCAACGCAGTCGCCATCGTCCCGGCGCGGGCGGGCTCGAAGGGCCTGCCGGGGAAGAACGTCCGGCCGCTCCTTGGCAAGCCGCTGGTCGGCTGGACGCTCGACGCCGCCCTCGCGGCCGGGCGCGTCGCGCGCGTCGTCGTCACCACGGACGATCCGGTCGTCGCCGAGATCGCGCGGACGCGCGGCGCGGAGGTGGTGGACCGCCCGCCCGAACTCGCCGGCGACAACGCCTCCATCGTCGAGGCGACGCTCCACGCCGCCGCCGCCGCGGGGCTGGCGGAAGACGCGGTCATCACCCTCCTGCAGCCGACCTCGCCGCTCCGCGCGGCGGCGGATGTGGACGCCGCTCTCGCGCTCTACGAGGAAGGCGGCGGCGCCGGAGCGGTGATGTCGGTTTGCGAGACGGATCATCACCCGCTGAAGGCGCTCCTCGTCGACGAGGCGGGGCTGATGAACCCGGTCGGCGGGCGGCCCGAGACGCTCTCGGCGGCGCGGCAAACCCTGCCGCGCGCCTATCGCCAGAACGGAGCGGTCTACGTGATCCGCGTCTCCGAACTGGCGGCGCGGCGGTCCTTCTTCGCGCCGCCCTGCCGGCCGTATCCGATGCCGGCGGAACGCTCCGTGGACATCGACAGCCTGGCCGATTTCGCGCGCTGCGAGGCGCTCCTCTCCGGCGCCTGAGGGCCGGTGCTGCTCATTTCGGTCCGCTGAGGTCCCCGCGGATCGCCGCCAGCGTCAGCGCCTCGAACTCGGAGACGGTGAAGCGGATCGGGTTCGCGGCGGCGGTCGGGTCCTCCGCGGCGTCGGCGGCGATGGAAGGCGCATCCGCCGCCTTCGCGCCGAGATCGGCGAGCGCGTGCGGCACGCCGAGCGCCTTCCGGAACGCCAGCACCCAGGCGAAGACCGCGTCGAACCCGCGCGCGGGCAGGTCCAGCACCCGCGAGACGAGGTCCATCTTCGCCTCGATGGCGGGGCGGTTCCACAGCATCACATAGGGGAACATCACCCCGTTGGTCATGCCGTGATGGGCGTCGTAGCGGGCGCCGACCGGGTGCGAGACGGAATGGATCGCCCCGAGCCCCTTCTGGAAGGCCGCGGCCCCCATCGAGGCCGCCGCGAACATGTAGGAGCGCGCCTCGAGGTCGCCCCCGTTCGCGCAGGCCCGCGGCAGGTAGTCCTTGCAGAGCCGCATCCCTTCGAGCGCGATCCCGTCGGCGATCGGATGGAAGGCGTTGACGCAATAGGCCTCGAAGCAATGCGCCAGCGCGTCCATCCCGGTTCCGGCGGTCAGGTGCGGCGGCAGGCCGGCGGCCAGCTCCGGGTCCTCCACCGCGGCGAAGGGCATCATCTTCGGGTGGAAGATGATCTTCTTCCGGTGCGTGGCCGAATTGGTGACGACGCCGGCGCGGCCGACCTCGGAGCCGGTGCCGGCGGTCGTGGGCACGGCGAGGATCGGCGCGATCCCGTCCGGGTTCGCCCGCGTCCACCAGTCGCCGACATCCTCGAAATCCCAGACCGGGCGGGTCTGCCGATCCATGAAGGCGACGCATTTGCCGATGTCGAGCGCGGAGCCGCCGCCGACCGCCACCACCCCGTCATGCCCGCCGGCGCGGAAGGCGGCGACGCCGGCTTCGAGATTGGCGTCGGTCGGGTTGCCCTGCACGTCGGAGAAGAGCCCGGCGGGAAGGCCCGCGGTCGCAAAATCCGCACGGATCTTCGCGATCATCGGGTTCGCGGCGAGGCCCCGGTCGGTGACGATTAGCGGCGCCTTCATCCCGGCCTCGGCGGCGAGGGCGGGAAGCTGCGCGGCGCAACCCGCCCCGGTGATCACCCGCGTCGGGAAGCTCCATCTGGCGGCGAAGAAATCGGTCATGCGACGCTCCCCCTCGCGGTGCGATTCCGGCCCTCGGGCCGGGCGGATCATCACGGAACGCGGCGCCGGCCGCCAGACGGCTCAGGCCCGCGCCCGCGACGCATCCGCCATGAAGGCGTGGAAGACCTCGTTGAACGCCTCGGGCCGGTTGAAGAAGGGCGCGTGCTTGCCATCCTCGATGTCGCGCGGCGCGCCGGTCCAGATCGCGCCGTAGTTCAGCCCGGCGATGTAGCCGTGGTTGAGGAAAGGGTCGTTCGAGCCGTTCAGCACGGCGAAGGGGATCGTCCCCTCCCGCAGCATCCGCATCTGCCGTGGCCAGTCCACCACCGAGAGCTTGGTCAGCATGTAGAAGCGGGCGCGGCCGTCCGTCCGGTCGATATTGGCGTGCATGAAGGCGCTCGCCTCGGAGAGCGGCGCGGTGGCGGAGCCGGCGAAGCGGCTCCGCTCCGCCGGGGTGAAGAACTGTCGCCCGGCGAGGACGACGTGCGATGATGCGTCATAGCCCCGCGCGAAATCCTCCGGCACGACGTTGAGCGGCGAGGCGCCGGTGATCGCGAGGCCGGCATAGGCGGCCGGATCCCGCGCCGTCAGTTCGAGCGCGACATAGCCGCCGAGCGACCAGCCGAGCACGAAGGGCCCCTTCGCGCCGAGCGCAGCCAGCACGTCCTCCGCCACATCGGCGTAGGCCGGGATGTTGTAGCTCTTCTCCGGGTCTCCGTTCTCGGAGACGCCGTGGCCCGGCAGATCGAAGGCGATCACCTGCCGGCGGGCGCGGAAGGCGGCGAACTGGTGCAGGAACGCCTCCTTGCAGGCCGAATTGCCGTGGATCAGCAGGATCGGCGGGCCGTCCGCCGCGCCCTCATCCGGCCCGGCGGCGGCGACGGCGATGAGGCCGTGCCGCGTCTCCACCATCCGCTCCGGCGCGCCCATCCGCGCCTCCCGCGCGGCCTTCTGCGCGGCGCGGCGGCGGCGGGCGCGAAGCCCGGCGAGCGCCACCGCCGCGGCTTCCCGCGCCTCCTGGACCAGCGCCCAGAGCCCGCCCGGATAGAACACCATCACGACGATGATGAGGAGCGCCATCAGGATCTCTCGCCAGAAGCCGAGATCGGCCATCGCCTCGGAGAGCGCGGTGACGACGAAAGCCGCCAGCACCGGGCCCCAGATCGTTCCCGCTCCGCCGACCAAAAGCATCGAGAGGATCAGCGTCAGCGGCCCGAGGCCGAAGATGTCCGGCGAGGCGACGCGGACATAGGAGCCGTAGAAGCCCCCGGCGATTCCGGTGAAGAGCGCACTGGCGCAGAGCGTGACGAGCCGCGTGCCGCCCTCCGGCGCGCCGCGCGAGATGGCGTAGTATTTTGCATCCCGCATCGCCACGATCCCGCGCCCGAAGCGCGAGCGCGTCACCCGCCAGAGGAAGGCGATGGCGAGAACGAGAAGGACGAGGGCGGCGTAATAATACCCGATCCGCCCGTCCTTGGTGAACCGGTAGCCGCCGAGCGAGAGCGCCGGCAGCGTCACCATGCCGGAGGTGCCGCCGGTGATGTCGGACTGGCTTATGACGATCTGGAAGAGAAGCTGGGAGAAGGCCAGCGTCACCAGGATGACGAAGATGCCGTCGAGCCGGAGCACCGGCAGCGCCACCGCCGCGGCGAAGAGCATCGCGATCGGCCCCGCCAGCAGGATCGCCAGCCACGGGTTCAGCCCCAGCGTCTTGGCGAGGATGCCGTAGCTGTAGATGCCGACGGCGAAGAGCGCGACATGCGCGAAGTTGAAGAGCCCGCCATAGCCGAGGCTGAGGTCCCAGCTCGCCGCGACCACGGCGAAGACGAAGGCGAGGATCATCAGATGGCGGAGATAGGAGGCCTCGAATACGAGCGGAAAGAGGATCAGCGCGGCGAGGGCGATCAGCGCGGGGACGAGACCGTTGGAACGGTGGAAAGGCGGATCGTAGCGCATCAGAGCGTCCGCTGATGGCTGGTGAAGAGGCCGGAGGGCTTCAGCACCAGCACCGCGATCATCAGCGCGAAGAGCACCGCCGGGGTCCAGTAGAGGCCGAGGAAATAGGAGGAATAGGCCTCCACCATGCCGACGATCAGCGCCGCGTAGATCGGGCTGGTGAAGCGCGCCACGCCGCCGAGGATGACGACGATCAGCGCCTTCATCAGCGGGTCCGCGCCCATAGTCGGCGTCATGAACCGGATCGAGCCGACGAAGAGCCCGGCGAGCCCCGCCATCGCGGCAGAGAGGCCGAAGGAGACGGCGTAGAGCCGCGGCACGTCGAGCCCCATCAGCTCCGCCGCCTCCCGGTTCTGCGCCACCGCGCGCATCGAGCGGCCGGTCCGCGTCGCGCCGAGGAACCAGCCGAGCCCGGCGAGGATCGCCGCGACCGTGACGAGGAGAACGAGGTCCGAGGCGGAAAGGACGACCGGGCCTAGCGCCACGTCCCCCTCCGCCAGCCGCGGCATCTGCTTCGAGCGCGGGCCCCAGACGAGGCTGATGCCGTTCTCGATGATCGCGGCGCCGGCGAGCGTGGTGATGACCGAGGCGGCGACGATGTTCGCCTTCCGCTCGAAGGGCCGCACCAGCGCGTAGTGGAAGCAGACGCCGATGACGAACATCGCCGCCACCGCCCCGAGCGCGCCGGCGAGAAGGCCGAGCCCCGAAGCCTCCGCATGGGACAGCTGCCAGCCGAGATAGGCGCCGAGCGCGATGAAGGCGCCGTGCGCGAAGTTGAAGATGCCGAGCGTGGTCCAGACGACGGCGAGGCCGGAGGCCATCAGCGCATAGATCGCCCCGAGCACCAGCCCGCCCGAGGCGACGACGAGAAGCGTGTCGAGGCTCATTCCCGTTCCCCGAACAGCATCGCCATCAGCCGGTCGTGCGAGGGCACCTCGTCCCGCGTGAGGCGGCGGGAGATGCGGCCATGGTCGAATAGATAAAGCACGTCGATCAGCTCCTTCAGGAAGCCCACGTCCTGCTCGATCAGGATGAGCGGCACGCCGCCGGCGCGGACCTGCCGGATCGCGTCGCAAAGCTCGCCCCGGAGCCGCGGCGAGAGGCCGAGCGTCGGCTCGTCGAGGATGAGGAGCTTCGGCGCCGCCATCAGCCCGGCGGCGATGGAGAGCATCTGCCGCTCGCCGCCCGAGAGATAGCGCGCCTTGTGGCGGCGCCGCTCGGCGAGGCGGGGGAAGAGCGCCTCGACCTCGTCGCGCCGCCGCTTCGTCTCGGCGGCGCCCCCGGCCCGGCCGGCGGCGGCGATGGGGGCGATGGAGAGCGTCTCCTCGACCGTCATCTCGGGGAAGAGGAGGTTGCCCTGCGCGACGTGAATGAGGCCGGCCCGGGCCACCGCCTTCGGGTCCATCCGCCGCGGGATGATCGCGTCGTAATTGAAGTTGCGCCAGCGCCGGCTGCCGCGCTCGGCCGCCCGGTTCATCCGGCGGCCCTCGAAGATCACGTCGCCGCTCCAGGGCTCCAAGACGCCGCTGATCGTCTTCATCAGCGTCGTCTTGCCGTGGCCGTTCGGGCCGAAGAAGCCGACCGCGCGGTCATGCGGCACTTCGAGGTCGACATCCTGGAAGATCTGGATCGGGTCGTAGCCGCCGGCGAGGCCGCGAAGCTCGAGGAGCGGCGCCTTCATGCGGCGGTCCCAAGATAGGCCTCGACGACGCGCGGATCGCGGATCACCGCCTCCGGCTCGCCGAGCGCGATCACCTGGCCCTGGTCCATCACCATCAGCCGGTCGGAGACGCCGGAGAGGAGCGGCAGCACATGTTCGATCAGGAGGATCGAGACGCCGTGGCCACGAAGCTTCAGGATCAGGAGCCGGATGCGGTCGATCTCCTCCGGCGTCAGGCTGGAGGCGGGCTCGTCCAGCAGCAGCACCTTCGGGTCGAGCGCCATGGCGGCGCCGATCATCACCAGTTTGCGAAGGAAGATCGGCAGATCCCCGGCGCGCCAGTTGTGGAGCGTGGCCGGAAAGCCGGCGAGGTCGAGCGCATGTTCGGCGAGGGCGACGTTGCGATCGAACGCGCCGCGGCGGCTGCTGTGCTCGATCGCGGTCAGCACGTTGTCGATGGCGCTGAGCGAGGGGAACACGCTCTCCCGCTGGAAGGTGCGTGCGAGGCCCTCCCGCGCGATGCGGTGCGGCGGCATGTCGTGGATCGGCCGCCCTTCGAGCAGCACGACGCCGGAATCGGCGCTGAACGGCACCCGCGTGATGGCGTTGAAGAGCGTGCTCTTGCCCGAGCCGTTCGGGCCGGCGACGCCGAGGATCTCGCCGCGGCGAAGCTCCAGGCTCACCCCGTCCACGGCGCGGAGCGCGCCGAAGGACTTGCGGATGTCGGAGACGACGAGGATCGGCTCTTGCGTGGCTTCGCGCATGGAAGGTCCGTCGGGAATGGGGCGCGGCCGCCGCTCCGGCGAGCGGCGGCCGGCATGGTCACTTCTTCAGCCAGGGCGGCGAGACGAAGGCGCCGTTGGCGTATTTCGCCGGCTCGAACAGCACCCGGGCGCCGCCCGCCTGGATCTGCCAGAAGGAGACCGGGATGTGGTCGGCGCCGGCGATGGCGACACGCGTCGCCGGGTCGAACTCGAGAAGGCCCGCCACCGTCTCCTTCTTCGTCTCGCCGATGGCGGCGCCGATCGCCTCATGGTCTGTCGGGTCGCCCACCTTGGCCAGCGCGTCGAAGTAGATGAGGCCCATCTCGTAAAGGCCGGTGCCGTAGGTGCCGGGTTCGCGGCCGTATTTCTCCGCGAACTTCTTCGTCAGTTCCTGCCCCCGCGGCCACTTGTCGGAGGTGAGCGGCGCGTTGATCAGGTTGTAAAGGACGCCGGTGGCGTTATCCCCGGTCAGCTGCACGAATTCCGGCACCGACGGCGCGTACTGGAGAAAGACGAGGCTTTCCGTCGGCGCGTCGAGGAACTGGTTGAGGAAGAGCGCGGAATTGCCCGGCAGGTAGTCGGTGTTGATGACGAGGTCCGGGTTCGTCTCCTGCACCTTGGCGAGGATCGCGCGCCAGTCGCCCACCTCGCCGAAGGGGACGAGCTCGTCCACCACGACCTTCCAGCCGCCCTCGGCGAAGGAGACCTTCATGCCCTCCGAGATCGTCTTCGAATAGGCGTTGTCGGAGGAGATGATCGCCACGGTCTTGTCGCGGAGCGTCACCTCGCCCCGCTCGGCCAGCGCCTCGACGGCGGGCCGCACATCGGTCTCGTAGCCCTTGAACGAGGCGGTGAAGGACCAGCAGCACCAGTAGTCGTCGATCGCCTGCGTGGTGATCGCCGCGAAGGAGGGCGAGGGGCCGGCGGCGAGATAGGGCATCCCTGCCTCGGCCATCATGTCGACCTCGAACATCGAGAGCGAGGCGTAGCCGGTGAGGATCACCTCGACCCCGTTGGTCCCGAGCAGGCGCTCCGCCGCGCTGGAGACGTTGGCGGCGGAATGGTCCTTCACGTCGGCGACGACCAGTTCGAACGTGTGCCCGGCGATCCCGCCCTTGGCGTTCGCCTCCTCGATGGCCCATGCGAGGCCGTCGACGAAATCCTGCCCGTCGGCGGCCGAGGGGCCGGTGACGGGCGCGAGCAGTCCGATCTTCACCACGTCGGCCGCCGCCGCAGACGCCGCGAGCAGCGCCCCGACGCAGGCCGAGAGCATCAAAGCGTGTTTCATGTGGCCTCCCTGGGCTCTTTGACCGGCCAAGTTTGCGGATGGGTGTTGCGCCGCGCCACCTATCGGTTCTGATAGTTTCGCGTCGCGGCGGCGACGCGCCGAGTCGGGAGCGCCCGGATGAGGGAGAGCCTGCGCGACATCGTCGAGAACCCGCTCAGCCGCAGCGCGGACCTCGACGGGCTGCGCCGGGATCTCAGCGGCTACGCCCACAGCCTCGGCGCGCTCTACTTCTCCTATTTTCTCTTCAAGGGCGGCGACGGGGCCGAAACCGCCGATGACGGCGCTCTCGTCACCGATTATCCTGCGGAATGGCAGGATCGCTACCACCGCAAGCTCTACCGCTTCTACGACCCGGTGGCGGTGACGACGCGCCGCTCCCGCCTGCCCTTCTTCTGGGACGACCGGTCATTCCTCCGGCCGTTCCGGAAGGACCAGCGTATGGTGTTCCATGAGGCCGGTGCGTTCCGCATTTCCGCCGGCTACTCGATCCCGGTGGCCGGGCCGCAGGGCGATCTCGGCGTCTTCTCGGTGATCGCGGCGCGGCCCTCGGAGATCGACGACGCGGTGCGCGGCGCCGGCGGCGAGATCTATCTTCGCGCCGTCCAGGTGCACGACATGATGGTCCGCCGCGTCGCGCCGCGGCGGGAGACGGAGCACGGCCTCTCGGCGCGGGAGATCGAGTGCCTGCGCTGGACTGCGGACGGCAAGACCACCGACCAGATCGCGCATATCGCCTCGATCGCGCCGGCGACGGTGAACTTCCACCTGAAGAACGCTGTGAAGAAGCTCGGCGCCGCGAACCGCCACCACGCCGCGATCATCGCGATCCGCGGCGGCGTGATCTGAGGCGGAGGGTCAGAGCGGCGGGCGGCGGCCCGTCGCGCCCAGCTTCGCCTCCAGCGCCATGCCGAAGCGGATCAGCCGCGCCTCGTTCCAGAGCCCGGCGGTGAGCGTAACGCCGCGCGGGACCTCGAAGCGCGGCGCATCAGGCGCGCCGGCCCCTTCCTCGATACCGCCCTCGCCGAACGAGACGAGCGGCCGCGACGGAAGGCGCTCGAACCCGGCGGGCAGGAGAAGCGCGGGGTGCCCGGTGAAGTTGGTGGCGATCAGCATCTCGTCGAACCCGAACGGGCTGATGACGATGTCGGCGAGACGGAAGAGCCGGTCGAAGGCCTGCATCACAAGATACCGGAGCCGGTCCGCCTGAACGTGGTCCACCGCGGAAAGGAACCGCGCCTTGCGGAAGGCGTTCGGCCAGGCGCCGTCGTCCTGCCGTTTCAGGCGATCGTCCCCCCCCGTCAGCGTCAACCGCTCGAAGCTCGCCGCCGCCTCGGCGAAGAGCACGTTGACGAGTGCGGCGTACGGGAAGTCCGGCAACTCCAGCTTCACCGGCGTGACCCCGGGGAGCGCGAGCGCGGCGGCGAGGGCGGCGTCATCCACCGGGCTCGGCGAAGCCTGGAAGAGCGCCGGCATGTAGCCGAGCCGGATCGGGTGAAGCCGCGCCGCCCCGTCGAAATCGAATCCGGCGCGGATGCAGGCGCGGTCCGCCCCGTCGGGGCCGGCGAGGGCGGCGAGAACGAGCGCCGCATCCTCCGCCCGACGGCAGATCGGACCCACCTTGTCTAGGCTCTGGCAGAGCGCCATGCCGCCGGTGCGCGGGACGCGGCCGAAGGTCGGCCGGAGCCCCACGCAGCCGCAGCGGGCCGCCGGCGCGGTGATCGAGCCCAGCGTCTCGGTCCCGATGGCGAAGCCGACAAGGCCCGCCGCCGTCGCGGCGCCGGAGCCGGCGGAGGAGCCGGAAGAGCCCTCCTCCGGGTTCCACGGGTTCCGGCAGACGCCGCCGTGCCAGACATCGCCATAGGCGAGCGCGCCCACCGCCGTCTTGCCGAGGAGCACCGCGCCGGCCTCGCGGAGCCGCGCGACGATCGTCGCATCGCCGGCCGAGACCCGCTCGGCATAGGGCTCGGCGCCCCAGGTCGTGCGGGTTTCGGCGGCGTCGAAGAGGTCCTTGAGGCCGTAGGGGACGCCGTGGAGCGGGCCCTTCCAGTCTCCGGCGGCGAGCGCCGCGTCGGCGGTGTCCGCCTCCGCCAGCGCCCGCTCGGCGGTGACGGTGATGAAGCATTCGAGCTTCGGGTTCAGCCGTTCGATCCGCGCGAGATAGATTTCGGTCAGCCTTCGCGCGCTGATCCGCCCGGTCCGGAGCCAGTGGGAGAGCGCGACGAGCGGCGCGAAGGCGATGTCATCGTCATTTTCCGGCAGAAGCCCATGCTCCCGCGGCGCGGCGACGGCGCGGACCGGCCCCGCCGGCGCCTCGACGCCCGGCAGGCGCGGGTCGAACAGGGTCGCCGTCGGCGAGGCGTTCGGGAAATCGAGCGCCCGGCGGGAGGCGGCGGCGGCGATCTGTCCGGCGAGATCGCCCCGCATCTGCGCCCGCTCCGCCTCGGTGAAGGCGACGCCAAGCACCCGCTCGGCGCCCGCGATGTCGTCGAGCGAAATCTCGGTCATGGGCTCGGCGCTCCTCGGTGCTGGCGCGGCGGACGGCGACGGCGGGCGCCGCGCCGCCATCCGCTCGCAAATGACGCCGGCGAAGGCAAGACCAAGCCGCGTGGCGGCGGATGGGCGGCGCCGCTCTCCGCCGCCGCCTCAGCGGAAGACGTGATCCAGCACCAGCGCCTTGAACTCCGTCGCCTTCACCGGCCCGGCCGGCATCAGACCGGATTCCGAGGAGATCACCAGCGGGCCGGCCGCCGGGTCGTCGGTGATGCGGCCATGGGTTCCCTTCACCAGATGCGTGGCGGAGGGCGAGATCACGTCGAGAAGGCTCCGCATCCCGAGCTTTCGCTTCGCCAGGGTCCAGGCGGCCTTGAGTTTCGGAGCCGGCAGCGCCGGGTCGAAGAAGAGCTCCACCGGGTCGTAGCCGGGCTTCCGGTGGATATCGACGGTGCGGGCGAAATCGGGGGCAAGGCGCTCGTCCTCCCAGTAGTAGTAGCTGAACCAGCGGTCCGCCTTGGCCAGCGCCACGATCTCGCCGGAGCGCGGATGGTCGAGCCCGAGCGCCGCGCGCTCCGGCCCGGCCCAGACGCCCTCCACCCCGTCCAGCCGCTCCAGGATGGCGCGGACCTTGGGGACGAGCGCCTCGTCCTTCACGTAGACATGGGCGATCTGGTGGTCCGCCATCGCGAAGGCGGCCGAGGCGCCGGCGTCGAGGATCTCCCGCCCGAACTCCTCCGGCCGCACGCGGATCATCCCGGCGGCGCGGAGCGCCCGGTTGATGTGGATGGCGTCGGTCGCCGGCGTGATGCCGTATTCCGAGACGACGATCACCCGCCGCCCGGTCGCCGCCGCGGCGCCGATCAGCGTTCCGCAGAGCGCGTCGATCTCCCGGAGGTCGGCCCGGAGCCGCGGATGCGAAAGATCGGGCCCGAGCCGCTGCAGGTTGTAGTCGAGATGCGGAAGGTAGGTGAGGGTCAGCGTCGGGTTCCGCGTCTCCATGACGTGGAGCGTGGATTTCGCGATCCAGTCCGAGGACGTGATGTCGGCGAGCGGCCCCCAGAACTTGAAGAGCGGGAAGGTCCCGAGCCTGGCGTCGAGCTCGTCGTGAAGTTCCGGCGGCTCGGCGTAATGATCCGGCAGCTTGCGGCCGTCCGCCGGATACATCGGCCGCGGCGTCGCCGACCACTCGACCTCGGCGTACATGTTGTACCACCAGAACATCTTGGCGGTGGTGAAGGCCGGGTTCCGCGCCCGCCCGGCATGCCAGACCTTCTCGCCCTCGACGAGGTCGTTGGGCTGCCGCCAGAGCAGCACTTCCCGCATGTCCCGGAAATACCAGCCGTTCGCCACCGCGCCGTGGCCGGAGGGCGGCAGGCCGGTGAGGAGCGTGGACTGCACGGTGCAGGTGACGGCCGGCGTCACGGTCTCCAGCGGCCGCATCGCGCCCTTCGCCGCCAGCGCCGCAAGATGCGGCGTGTGTTCGCCCAAGAGATCGGGCGCGAGCCCGACCGCAAGGATGACGAGCGTCGGCGTCATGCCTGTCCCCCCGGTTTCCGTCCCGGCTCCGCGGCCGGGTTCCGGCCTCAGCTTGGCCGGAAAGCGGCGGCGCGGAAAGCCCCGTTTCCAGGTGGAATGCCGCGCGGCGGCGGCGTAGGCTCGAAAGAAAAACGGGAGGAGACGACATGGCCGAAACGCCGGCCGCCCTGCTTCGCGCTTGGGTTTCCGCGCGCGCGGGCGAGCATCTTTCCTGGCTGGAGGATGGCCTTTCCGGGCTCGCCGCCGGCGCCGCGGAGCGCGACCTCCACCTCTTCCTCGGCTTCGCGCCGCGCAAGCTCGGCAAGGCCGATCTCGGCCTCTCCACGGCCGATCTCGCGGCGGCGGAGGCGGCGCGGCCCGGCTGGCGGCCCGGCGGCTGGAGCCTCGACGGCGCCGCGCGCGTCCTCGGCCTTCTCGTCTTCAAGGGCCAGCGGCGCTTCGCCGAGACGTTCAAGGACCTTCGGCGCACCGCCGACGCGGCGGAGATGGTGGCGCTCTATCGCGGCCTGCCGCTCTATCCCGAGCCCGAGGCGCTGCATTTCGAGGTCGGCGAGGGGCTCCGCTCCAACCTCCGCCCGGTCTTCGAGGCCATCGCGCACGACAACCCCTTCCCGCGCGACCATTTCGACGAGCATCGCTGGAACCACATGGTTCTGAAGGCGCTCTTCGTCGGCTCCCCCCTCGCGCCGATCGAGGGGCTGGAGGCGCGGGCGAACCCGGAGCTTGCGCGCATCCTCGTCGACTACGCGCATGAGCGCTGGGCGGCGGGCCGGCCCGTGACGCCCGAGCTCTGGATTCCCGTCCGGCCCTTCGCAGGCGACCCGAAGATCGACGCCGCCCTCGCGCGCGCCGAGGAGACCACGGCATGATGTTCATCGACCCCCATGCGCACATGATCTCGCGCACCACGGACGATTACGAGGCGATGGCGGCGTCGGGCGTGGTCGCGCTGATCGAGCCCGCCTTCTGGCTCGGCCAGCCGCGCACCTATGTCGGCACCTATGTCGACTATCTCTCGACCATCGTCGGCTGGGAGCGGTTCCGCGCCGGCCAGTTCGGCATCCGCCACTATTGCACCGTCGGCCTCAACTCGAAGGAGGCGAACAACGAGGAACTGGCCGAGGGCGTCATGGAATGGCTGCCCCGCTTCGCCCTCAAGGAGGGCGTCGTCGCCATCGGCGAGATCGGCTACGACGAGCAGACCGAGCTCGAGGACCGCTATTTCCGTCTGCAACTGACGCTGGCGAAGGAGCTTCACCTCCCGGTCATGGTCCACACCCCGCACCGGGACAAGAAGCGCGGCACGTCCCGCTCGATGGATGTCTGCGAGGAGATGGGCGTCTCCCCCTCGATGGTGGTGATCGACCACAACAACGAGGAGACGGTCGGCGAGGTCTTGCAGCGCGGCTACTGGGCCGGCTTCTCGATCTACCCCTCCACCAAGATGGGCAACGCCCGGATGGTGGAGATCCTGAAACGCTACGGCTCCGAGAGGATCATCGTCGACAGCGCCTGCGACTGGGGCATCTCGGACCCGCTCGGCGTCGCCAAGACGGCGCAGCTCGCGCTCGAAAGCGGCGTGCCGGAGGAAAGCGTGCGCCTCGCCTGCTACGGCAACGCGCTCGCAGCCTACGGCCAGTCCGGCCAGATGAAGGAATCCGACTGGCTGGACCCGCCGGCGATCGACCAGCGCACGCTTTTCGAGGGCAACTCGATCCTTCGCGGCGGGCGCGACCCGGTGATCCAGGAGCCGGGAACGGTCGGCCGGCGGGCCGGACTGCTGATCGAGTAGAGGCCGCAGGCGGGCGCGCCGGAGCGGCCGCGCCCTAACCCACCCAGCCGGTCAGCTCGACCTTCAGGATCGCCTCCATCATGTCGACATGCGCCTCGTCGTCATTGAGGCAGGGGATGTAGTCGAACCGCTCGCCGCCGGCATGGAGAAAGGCCTCGCGGATCTCCTCGTTGATCTCTTCAAGCGTCTCGACGCAATCGGCCGAAAAGCCGGGGGCGATCACGGCGATGCGCTTCTTCCCCGCCTTCGCCAGCTCCGCCACCTTCTCCACGGTGTAGGGCTTCAGCCATTCCTTCGGCCCGAAGCGGGACTGGAAGCTGGTGACGAGCGCCTCCTCCCCCCAGCCGAGCCGGGCGCGCAGGAGCCGCGTCGTCGCATGGCAATGGCAGTGATAGGGGTCGCCCTTCTCGAGATATTCCCGCGGCAACCCGTGATAGGAGGCGACCAGAACCTCCGGCCGCTCCGGCAGCGCCGCATAGGCGCGCTCCACCGAGGCGGCGAGCGCGTCGAGATAGAGCGGGTGGTCGTAATAGGCGGCGACGGTGCGAAAGGCCGGCTGCCAGCGCATCTTCATCAGTTGGCGGAACGCCTGGTCGTTCGCCGTGGCGGTCGTGGTGGCCGAATATTGCGGGTAGAGCGGGAAAAAGACGATTCGGTCGCAGCCTTTCGCCTTCAGCTCCTCGATCTTCGAGCCGGTGGAGGGATCGCCGTAGCGCATGCAGAAATCGACGACGACCTGATCGCCGTAGAGCGCCCCGAGCCGCGCCGCCACCTTCTCGGTCTGCGCCCGCGTAACGGTTCGGAGCGGGCTTTCGTTCTTCTCCCGGTTCCAGATCGAGGCGTAGGCCTTGCCGGATTTCTGCGGCCGCGTCGTCAGGATGAATAGGTGGAGGATCGGCTTCCAGAGCCAGCGGGGCGCCTCGATCACCCGCGGGTCGGATAGGAACTCGCCGAGATAGCGCTTCATGTTGGCGTAGTCGGTCCCGTTCGGGGTGCCGAGATTGACGATGAGGACGCCGGTCTTCCGCTTCGGGATCGGCGGGTGCCCCGCCGGCGCATGGGCGGGACGCCCGGCCTCGTCATTCATCGCTCGCTCCTCGCCTTGCGGCGGCCAAACTAGTCCCTGATCGGGCAGGATCAAAGCCGCCGGGGCGACTGGTCGCGGAGCGGCCGTTCCTCGGCGCCCAGCGCCTCGGCGAGGCGGTGCGTGGCGGAGCCCGGCCGCTTCGGCTCCGGCTGCCCCGGCGCCGGCGCCCAGCCGGCGAGAAAGACGATCTCGAAGGTCGCGTTCACGCGCCCGTCCGGCCGCCCGAAATGCCTTGCGTAGAGCTCCGCCGCGCGGAGGAGCGTGGCGCGGCGGGTGAAGCCGCGCCGCCGCTCGGCGAGCGGGTTCGCCTCGCCCATCGCACGAAGGTCCCGCATCAGGTGGAACGGCGTCTCGTAGGCGACGTCGAACCGGTCGACATCGGCCACCGGCATCGCGAAGCCGGCGCGCTGGAGAAGCGCCCCGGCGTCGCGGATCTCCGCCATCGGGGCCACGCGAGGCGAGAGGCCGCCCTCGACCTCCGCCTCCGCCTCGGCGAGCGCGGCGCGCAACTCGAAGAGCGTCCGCCCGCCGTAAAGCGCGGCGAGGAGGAGCCCATCCGGCTTGAGCGAGAGGCGAAGCTGGGTGAGGACGCCGACCGGGTCGTTCGCGCGGTGGAGCGTGAGGCCGGAGACGACGAGATCGAACGGCCCCGCCTCCACCGGCGGCGCTTCCTCCTGCGCCGCCAGCGTCTCGGCCTCGGGCGCGGCGGCGGCGGCGAGCGCGGCGAGGGCCGGCGCCGGCTCGGTCTGCGCCAGCCGCTCGCCCCCGGCTCGGCCCCTCAGGGCCGCGGCGAAGCGGCCGAACCCGGCGCCATGGATGAGCGCCGACGGGAAGGGCCGGGCGACATCGGCGAGCCGCTCCGCCACCCCGCCCGCCGCGCGTTCGACCAGGAACGTCGCGCCCGCCCCCTCCGGTTGAGAGAGCGTCTTCGCGAGTTGCCCCGCGCGCGCTAGTCTGACGCCATGGTCGAAGAGTTGCATGGCGCCGCCTACCAAGCCCCCGCCGCCGGGCGCAAGCGCCCGCTCGCGCTCTGGGGCGCGCGGTTGCGCGATCTGGTCTGGCCGCCGGCCTGCGCCGCCTGCCGCGCGCCGGTGGCGGAGGCGGGCGGCCTCTGCGCCGCCTGCTGGGGCGAGCTTCGCCTCGTCGCGCCGCCCTCCTGCCGGCTTTGCGGCCAGCCGCTCGATCTCGGCGGGCCGGATGCGGTTTGCGACGCCTGCCACCACGCGCCCCCCGCCTGGGCCGAAGGGGCCGCGGCCGCCGTCTATGACGGGACCGCGCGCCGGCTCGTCCTCGGCCTCAAGCACGGCGACAGGCTCGATGTCGCGGCGCTCGGCGCGCGCTGGTTGGCGGCGGCGGATGGCGGAAGGGGCGCCCGGCTTCTGGCCGAAGCCGATCTCGTCGCGCCGCCGCCGCTCCATTGGCGACGGATGGTGAAGCGCCGCTTCAATCAGGCGGGCGAATTGGCGCGCGCGCTGTGCCGGCAGGGCGGCAAACCGGCCGCCTTCGCGCCGGACCTCCTCCGCCGGCTCCGCGCCACGCCGAGCCAGGAAGGCCGGAACCGGCGGGAACGGCACGAAAACGTCTCCGGCGCCTTCGCGGTCCGCGGCCGCTGGACGGGCCGCGTCATGGGCGCCCGCGTCCTCCTCGTTGACGACGTGCTCACGACGGGCGCCACGCTTTCGGCCTGCGCCGAGGCCTGCCGCGCCGCCGGCGCCGCGGATGTGACCGTTCTCGCCCTCGCGCGGGTTGCCCGCGAATCGGCCGACGCCTAGATGATGGGTTTCCGCACGGAGGCCCCATGAAGCGCGTCGAGATCTACACCACCCCGATCTGCGGCTATTGCCGGATGGCGAAGCGCCTCCTGGAGACCAAGGGCGTCGCCTATGACGAGATCGACGTGATGTCGAACCCGGCGAAGCGGGACGAGATGACCCGCCGCGCGAAGGGCGGCTACACCGTGCCGCAGATCTTCGTCGGCGGCGCCCATGTCGGCGGCTGCGACGACCTTTACGCCCTCGAACGGGCGGGCAAGCTCGACGCCCTGCTCGCGGCCTGAGCATGGCGACGCTCCGCGCGGCGCTGGTCCAGCTGAGCTCGGGGGACGATCCGGCGGCGAATCTCCCGGTGACGGCGGCGCGAATCCGCGAGGCGGCGGCGGGCGGCGCTAAGCTGATCGCGACGCCGGAAGTGACCAACCTGGTCTCGATGAACCGGGCGCGGCAGCGCGCGCTCCTTCGCTCCGAGTCGGAGGACGAGACGCTCGCCGCGCTCCGGGCGTTGGCGGCCGAGCTCGACATCTGGCTCCTGATCGGCTCCCTCGCGCTCTCGGGGGAGAGCCCGGACGGGCGCTTCGTCAACCGCTCCTTCCTTGTCGGGCCGGACGGCGCGGTGGCGGCGAAATACGACAAGATCCACATGTTCGACGCCAACCCGGCGACCGGCGAGCGCTATCGCGAAAGCTCGGGCTACCGGCCGGGCGAGCGGGCGGTGACGGCGGGCGCGCCCTTCGGGCGGATCGGCCTGACGATCTGCTACGACATGCGCTTTCCCGAGCTCTATCTCCGCCTCGCGCGGGCGGGGGCGTCGATCCTCACTGTTCCCTCCGCCTTCACCCGCCCGACCGGCGCGGCGCATTGGGAGGCGCTGCTCCGCGCCCGGGCGATCGAGACGGGCTGCTTCGTCCTCGCCCCGGCGCAATGCGGGCGGCACGCCGCCGTTGAAGGGCCCGCGCGGGAAACCTGGGGCCATTCGCTGATCGTCGCGCCCTGGGGCGAGATTCTGGCCGATGGCGGGGAGGCGCCGGGCGTCGTTTTCGCCGATCTCGACCTCGGCGCGGTGGCCGCGGCGCGGAGCCGCGTGCCTTCGCTCCTCGGCGCGCGCGTCTTCACCGGGCCTTGACGCGCGGGCCTTCGGCCGTTCTACCCGAAGGTGAGGAGGGGACATGCGCGCGATCGACGATCCCATCACCTTCACGGTCCTGACCGAGATCCGCGCGATCGAGCAGCTTGCGGAGCAGCGAATGCAGCGCGCGTTGCCGGACGGGCTCGAGCTTTCCCAGTTCGCCGTGCTCAACCATTTCTCGCATCTCGGCGGCGAAAAGCACCCGGCGCAGCTCGCGAAAGTGTTTCAACTCACCCGCGCGGCGATGACCAACACGATCCAGCGGCTGGAGGCGGCGGGCTATGTGCGGGTGCGGCCGGATGCGAAAGACCGACGGCGGAAACTGGTCTCGCTGACGGCGGAAGGCCTCGCGATCCGCAACCGGGCGGTCGAGGCGCTGGCCCCGGTCTTCGCGGAAATCGGCGCCGGCGTCGGCCCGGACCGGCTCCGCACCGCGCTTCCGGCGCTTCGGGATCTCAGGATGCACCTTTCCGCCTCGTCGCGGCCGGTCGCGCGCCACGCGGCGCCGCTGCGTCAGGCGGCGGCGATGCGGCGCCGCGGCAAGGCCTGAAACGCCACGCCGGACGCCGCGACCCATCGCTCTCCAATCGCAGAAAAGTTACAGCCTGCAAGACTTGTGATGCAATGCAGCGATGCACCTTTAAATTTCTGTCGCTTCGTATCATCTTCAGCGTTCCGAGAGTGGGAAATCCCCGAAGCGCCGCACAGAAGCGTGGACGAGGCTCACACCGACGGGAACGAAAAGGCCGCGCAAGCGGTATAGGGACAGTAACGGGACGCGTATGGCGACGTTGGAATCCGTGCAGGATGACATCATCCGGCTGCTTGGGCAGAAGGTCGAGGGGGACCAGAAGCTCGGGCCGGACACGAATATCGTCTCCGACACGGGGCTCGACTCGGTCAGCGTCATGGATTTCGTCTTCGAACTCGAAGACGAGTTCGGGATCACGGTTCCCCTGGACCGGATTTCGGACGTCAAGACGGTGAGGCAGCTCGCCGAGGCGATTCATGAGCTGATCCTGCAAAACGCCTGACGCGTTCGAGGGACAGAGGTGTAGGTCTTGAGCATCGAAGAGAAGGCGCAGGCCGTTCAGAAGGCTTTCGGCGCGCTTAAGGCGCTGGGGCGCGACCCGACGCGGCTCGAATTCGACGAGGTGATCTCGCCGACCGAAGCCGTGCTCGAAGGCCGCCGGACGACGCTGCTCGGCACCAACAACTATCTCGGCATGACCTTCGACGCCGCCTGCGTGGCGGAGGCGAAGGCGGCCATCGACCGGTTCGGCACCGGCACCACCGGCTCGCGCATCGCGAACGGGACCTATGAGCTCCACAAGGCGCTCGAGGCCCGCGTCGCCGCCTTCTACGGCAAGAAGTGCGCCGTGGTGTTCTCCACCGGCTACGCGGCCAATCTCGGCTCGATCTCGGCGCTCGCCCAGCATGGCGACTACCTCCTGATCGACGCCGACAGCCACGCCTCGATCTATGACGCCTGCAAGCTCTCGGACGCCGAGGTGATCCGCTTCCGGCACAACAACCCGGAAGACCTGGCGAAAAAGCTCGAGCGGCTGAAGGACAAGCCGGGCGACAAGCTCGTCGTCACCGAAGGTATCTACTCGATGCTGGGGGATACCGCGCCCCTCGCCGAAATCGCCGCGGTGAAGAAGGAATACGGCGCCTACCTTATGGTCGACGAGGCGCACTCGCTTGGCGTGCTCGGCGACAAGG
>CALFYQ010000089.1 GCA_937952085.1 uncultured Paracoccaceae bacterium
GCGCGGAGCAGGATCGCGAGCTGCTGCGCGCTTTCCACCGTGAAGGAGCCAGAAATCTGCCCGGAGCCGCCGAGGATCGGCTCGCGGATCACCGGCGCGGTGATGATCTTGCCGTCGAGCACCACGGCGAAGGGCTTGCCGACATTGGCCGTGGTCGCCGCGCCGAACTTCCGCGCGCCCGATGTGTCGAAACGGAAGTTGACCACCGGCTGCCCGGTCTGCTGGTCGAAGCCGGGCTGCGCGTCCTCGAGTTCGTCGCCGGTGACGAGGGCGCGGCGCTCGACGACGTAGCCCTGCCCTGGCGCGTCGGCGTCCTCGAAGATCGCCATGCCGGGCGGCGGCGTGCGGCTTAGATCGCTGGTCGGACCGTCGACGAGGTGGAAAGTGAGCTTCGCGGTCTTGCCGATCAGCTCCTTGATCTCCTGCGTCGAGGAGACGCCGGGGACCTGGACGAGGATGCGCCGGTCCCCCTGCCGCTGGATGGAGGGCTCCCGCGTGCCGGCCTCGTCGACGCGGCGGCGGATGATCTCGAGGCTCTGCGCCATCGTCCGGTCGGTGATCGACTTGATCGCGCCCTCGGTCAGATGGGCGCGGATCGTCTGGTCCGGCCCCGGCTCCACCGCGATGTCGGGCGCCGAGATGCCGAGCGTGAAGTCGGAGACCGGCTGCGCCAGCTTCTTGATCGCCTCCTCCGCCGCCGGCAGGTCGACCGCGTCGGTGATCCGGACGGACATCTCGGAGGCGCTGGCCGTCAGCCGCGTGTAGCGGGAGACGCCGGCCTCGCGGAGCGCGGTCCGCGCCTCGGCGCGAAGCCCCTCCATCCGCTCGGCCATCACGTCCTCGATCTTCACCTCGACGAGGAGATGCGCGCCGCCGCGGAGATCGAGCCCGAGATTGACCACGTTGGGCGGCAGGAACGAGGGCCAGTCCGCCGCCGCCGCGCGAAGCTCGTCGGAGACGGGGAGGCTGTTCGCCTCCCGCCGTTCGATCTCCTTCAGCGCCTGCGCGGCGCCGTCGGCGCGTTCATAGGCCAGGTTCGGGGCCGCGAGTGCGATCCCGAGAAGGCAGAGCCCGATGACGAGCGCCTTCTTCCAGAGCGAGAAATAGAGCAAGGCGGGGCTCCCCGGGGCGTCGGCCGTCGGCTCAGGCCTCGGCGGCCGGCTCGCCCTTCGACATGACGCTCGCCACCGCCGAGCGCAAGAGGCGGATGCGGACGTTCTGGGCGATCTCGACCTCGACCTCTTCCTCGCCGTCCTTCACGCGCGTCACCTTGCCGATGATGCCGGACTGCGTGAGCACCTGGTCGCCGCGCCGCAGCGCGTCCACCATCGCCTTGTGCTCCTTCGCCTTCTTCTGCTGCGGGCGGATCAGGAAGAAATAGAAGATCACGAAGATCAGGATCAGCGGCGCGAAGGACGTCAGCATGTCCCCGGCGCCGCCGCCGCCGGCGGCCTGCGCATAGGCTGGCGTAATGAGCATGTCCCCTCCCTGGATCGCGGAACGCGGCCTTCTATCCTTTGGCCGCCGCCCGACGCAAGGCGGCGCGGGCGCCCCCGGGCGACGGGCCAGTTTGAGCCGGGTGCGCGCATTCCCGGCTCGACGTGGCTGCGAGAAAAGGGCCGCGACCGCCCCCTGCGCGGCGCCCGGTCCGGTCGATACATGCGCCTCATGGCGTCGCTCCGCCCTCGGCCCGATCCGCTCGTGACAGCCGGGGGCGCCCGCCCGCTTGGAGGATCAGGCGCGGCCCGGGCCGGTCGCCCGGGCCCGGGAGGGATGAGGGGCGGCGCGCCCTCGTTCCGGCCAAGCGCCGCGCCGCCCACCCCGTGAAAGGCTGGCGGGCCGGCGACGGAAGGTTCATCCTGCGGCGTTAGGCGCTGCGGGCGGAGGAAGACGACGTGGCGATATCTCGCGAAACGATGGCGGTGCGGCGCTTCGGCTACGGTTTCGGGCCAGGCGAGGCGGGTCCGGGCGACGCGGCCGGGCTGATGGCCGATCTCGCGGAGGGTGCGGCGGCGACGGACCGGACCGGCGCGGCCGGCCGGGCGCATTTCCCCCGCCTCGCCGAATTCCTCGAGATGCGGGCCGGCGGCCCCGAGGCGGCGATGACGGCCCGCCAGACCATCGGCAAGGTGATCCAGGAGGAATTCGCGCGGGAGGGGCGGGCCCGGGTCTTCCGCGCCGCCACCTCGCGCACGCCCTTCTTCGACCGGCTCTCCTGGTTCTGGGCCGGCCATTTCGCGGTGATGGGGAAAGCGATCCCCGGCCGGGCCGCCGCCGGCGCCTTCGAGGACGACGCGATCCGGCCGCATGTCGCCGGCCGCTTCGCCGACATGCTCCGCGCCTCGACCAAGCACCCGGCGATGCTGATCTTCCTCGACCAGAACAGGTCCAGCGGGCCGGAGTCGCCCTATGGGCGGCGCGCGCGGAAGGGGCTGAACGAGAACCTCGCGCGCGAGATCATGGAGCTGCACACGCTCGGCGTCGGCGCGCCCTACACGCAGGCGGACGTGCGCCAGTTCGCCGAACTTCTGACCGGCCTCTCCTTCGACCGCGAGACCGGCGCGCCGCGCCTTCTCAGGGAGCGGGCGGAACCCGGCGCGGAAACCGTGCTCGGCCGCTCCTATGGCGGCGGGCCGCCGCTCATGTCCGACATCGACGCGGCGCTGGACGATCTGGCCGCCCACCCCGCCACCGCCCGCCACATCGCCTTCAAGCTCGCCCGGCATTTCGTCGCCGACGCCCCGCCCGAGCCGCTCGTCGCCCATGTCGAGGCCGCCTTCCGCGCCTCGGGGGGCGATCTGCCGCGCGTCTACGAGGCGCTGCTCGAACATCCGGCGAGTTGGGAGGAGGGCCCCGGCAAGGCGCGACAGCCATTCGACTATGTCGCCGCCACGCTCCGCGCCGTCGGGCCGGACGCGGACGAGATCGACGGGATGATCGCGCTCGACAAGGCGATGGAGCCGCGCCGCCGCCTCAATGTCGGGCAGGCGCTCCGCCGGTTGAACCAGATCCCGATGCTGCCGCCCGGCCCGCAGGGCTGGCCGGAGGAGGAGGAGGCCTGGATCACGCCGCAGGGCCTTTCGGCGCGGATCGACTGGGCCTCTCGCGTCGGCCGCGCCTTCGCCGCGCGTTGGGACCCGCGGGACCTCGCGGCCTCTTCGCTCCGCGAGGCGCTTCATCCGGACACGCGCTTCGTCGTCGAGGGCGCGGCCGAGCGCTGGGAGGGCATCGCGCTCACGCTCGCCTCCCCCGAATTCAACCGCCGCTGAGAGGGGCGCCATGATGAACCGTCGCTTCTTCCTGAAGAACGGGCTGGCGCTCGGCTGCGCCGCCGCCGCGGCGCCAGCCGTCTCGCCGCTCCGCCTCGCCGCGGCGGAGGGCGAGAACCGGCTCGTCGTCATCGTGCTTCGCGGCGCGATGGACGGGCTCGGCGTCTTCGCGCCCTGGGGCGACCGGGACTGGGCGGCGCTCCGCCCGACCCTCGGCGCAGAACCGGGCAAGGGCCTGATCGATCTCGACGGCCGCTTCGGCATGGATGCGCGGCTGAGGCCGCTGATGCCGCTCTGGCGGGCCGAGGAATTCGCCGTCGTCCACGCCGTCTCCACCCCCTACCGAGAAAAGCGCAGCCATTTCGACGGGCAGGACCTGCTCGAGACCGGCGTCGCCGCGGTCGGCGAGGCGCGGGACGGCTGGCTCAACCGCGCCTTCGCCCACATCCCCGGCGCGCGGCCGACCGAGGCGCTGGCCGTCGGGCGCGAGGCGATGCTGCTGACGACGGGCGCGGCGGAGTTCCGTTCCTGGGCGCCGGGCGAGCGGCTGACCCTCGTCGAGGACGAGCGGCGCCTTCTCTCCCGCCTCTACGGGCGGGACCCGCGCTTCGCCCGCGCCGTCGCCGCGGCGGGCGATCTTTCCGTCGAGAGCGCGGACGCCGCCGAAAGCGCGGCCGCCTACGCCGCCCGCCGGCTGTCCGAGGACGTGCGGATCGCCGCCTTCTCGCTCACCGGCTGGGATACCCACGCCAGCCAGAAGAGCGCCCTCAACCGCTGCCTGCGGGACCTGTCGGAATCGCTCACCACGCTCCGCGACCGGATGGGCGCCGCCTGGGAGAGAACCCTCGTCGTCGCCGTCACCGAGTTCGGCCGCACCGCGCGGGAGAACGGCGCCAAGGGCACCGACCACGGCACCGGCGGCGCGGCGATCCTCGCCGGCGGGGCGATGCGGGGCGGCCGGGTCTATGGCGACTGGCCCGGCGTCGCCGAGCCCGATCTCTATGAGGGGCGGGACCTGAAGCCGACCGACGACGTGCGCCGCACCGCCGCCTGGGCGCTCGCCGCGCAATTCGGCCTCGGCCGCGAGGCGCTGGAGCGGGACGTGTTCCCGGGCCTCGATCTCGGCGCGCGGCCGGCCTGGCTCGCATGAGCCCGCCTTGACAGGGCGGGCCCGCGCCACGAAGTGATCCCCGCCGAGCCAGCCGCCGCCCGCCCGGCCGTTCCCCCGACCGGAGGCCAGATGCTGAAGCCCAACCAAGCCGCGCTCGACTTCCTGTTGACGCGCCGCTCCCGCCCCGCCAAGACGCTCACCTCCGACGCCCCGGCGCGCGCGGAGATCGAGACCATGCTCACCGCCGCATCCCGCACGCCGGACCACGGCAAGCTCGAACCCTTCCGCTTCCTCGTCCATACCGGCGCGGCGCGGGCGCGGCTCGCCGACAGCCTCGGCGCGGCGATGCGCGCCGCCGGCGCCTCGGAGGAGGACGTCGCGAAGCACGCCGGCGGCTTCCTCCATGGCGGCGCGGTCGTCACCGTCGTCTTCTCGCCGAAGCCGTCGGAAAAGATCCCGGGCTGGGAGCAGCACCTCGCCGCCGGCGGCGCCTGCCTCGCCCTTCTCAACGCCGCGCTGGCGATGGGCTGGGGCGCGAACTGGCTGACCGGGCGCGGCGCGGAAAGCCGGCCCTTCCTCGAAGGCGCGCTCGGCCTCGCGCCCGACGAGACGATCGCCGGCTTCATCCATATCGGCCGGGAGACCGCCGCGCCGCCCGATCGGCCGCGCCCCGATCTCGCGGCGGTCGTCCAGTGGATCGAGGCCTGATGCTCGGCGATATCGGCCTCGCGCTCACGCAGCTTCTCGACGGGCGCTTTCTCGGCGTCCTCGTGAAGTCGCTGGTGGCGACGGTCGCGATCCTCGCCGCGCTGATCTTCGGCGTCGCCTTCGGCCTCTCGGCCCTGCCAGAGATCGTCTTCACCATTCCCTTCACCGGGATCGAGGTGAACTGGCTCGGCGACATCGCGGCGGGGCTCGGCGTCGGCGCGGTGATCCTCCTGTCGATGTTCCTGATGTTCCCGGTCGCGGCCATCTTCATCGGCCTCTTCCTCGACGACGTGGCGGATGCGGTGGAGGCGCGGCACTATCCCGGCCTCGCCCCGCCGCGCCGGCAGAGCATCGCCGAGATGGCCTGGCAGGGCCTCCGCTTCGCCGCGATCCTCGTCTTCTGGAACGGCGTCGCGCTGATCATCTACCTTCTCTCCGCGGTCTTCGCGCCGGTCGTGTTCCTCCTCGTGAACGGCTATCTCCTCGGCCGCGAATATTGCGAGACGGTGGCCGTGCGGCGGATGCCGGCGAAGGAGGCCGAGGCCTTCCGCAAGCGGCAGATGCCGGCGGTCTGGATCATGGGGGTGCTCTTCGCGATCCCGCTCTCGATCCCCTTGGTCAATCTCGTCGCGCCCCTTATCGGCGTCGCCGCTTTCGTGCATTTCTACCACCGCAAGACCGGGACGGGGCCCGACCCCGCGAGCCTCTGAGCCGGGGCGGGCGACCGCCGATCCAGCGACGAACAGAAGGAGCCCCCCATGCGCCTCGCGCTCGCCGCCCTCGCCCTTCTCGCCGCAGGAGGCGCCGCCGCCGGCCCGATCTCCGGCGCCCGCCAGTTGACCTTCGAGGGCAAGCGCGCCGGCGAAGGCTATTTCGGCGCGGACGGGCGGAAGATGATCTTCCAGTCGGAGCGGGAGCCGGGGAACCCGTTCTTCCAGATGTATCTCCTTGATCTCGAAACCGGGGACGTGGCCCGCCTTTCCCCCGGAATCGGCAAGACCACCTGCGGCTGGCTCAGCTCGGACGGGGCGCGGGCGCTCTACGCCTCGACCGAGTTCGACCCCGAGGCGAAGGCGAAGATGCAGGCAGAGCTCGATTTCCGCGCCTCCGGCCAGAGCCGGCGTTATTCATGGGACTACGACCCGACCTTCGACCTCGTTGAGAAGGACCTCGCCACCGGCGCGGCGCGCGCCATCGCCCCGGCGCGGGGCTATGACGCCGAGGGCGCCTACAGCCCCGACGGAACCCGCATCGCCTTCGCCTCGAACCGCCACATCTACGCCGCCAAACTCACCCCGGAGATGGCCGCGAAGCGGGACGCCGAGCCGCAGAGCTTCATGGACATCTACGTCATGAACGCGGACGGCAGCGACGTGACCCGCCTCACTCAGGCGCCCGGCTACGACGGCGGCGTCTTCTGGTCGGCGGACGGGGCGAAGCTCACCTGGCGGCGCTTCACCGAGGATGGCGCGGCGGCGGAAATCTGGGTGATGAACCCGGACGGGACCGGGCAGCGGAAGCTCACCGATCTCGGCGCCGTCTCCTGGGCGCCCTATTTCCACCCCTCCGGCGAATACCTGATCTTCTCCACCAACCTCCAGGGCTTCGCAAATTTCGAGCTTTACCTCGTCGACGCGGCCGGCGCGAAAGAGCCGGTCCGGGTGACCGAGCGTGAGGGGTTCGACGGCCTCCCCGCCTTCTCGCCGGACGGCGCGCGCATCGCCTGGACCTCGAACGCGACGCCCGACAAGTCGAGCCAGATCTTCCTCGCCGACTGGGATCACGAGGCGGCGCGGGCGCTGATCGCCGCCGCGCCGATGAAGGCCGCCGCCGGCCCCGCCACCGCGCCCGAGATTTCCATCGCGGACCTTAAGGCCCATGTCGAGGCGCTCGCCTCCGACGAGATGGAGGGCCGGCTGACCGGCACGGAGGGCGAGCGCAAGGCGACCGACCATGTCGCCGCCGCCTTCGCCCGCTTCGGCCTCGTGCCCGAGGGGACGGACGGGTTCTTCGAGCCGTTCGACTTCACCGCCGGCGTCTCCCTCGGCGCCGGCAACGCGCTCACTCTTTCGCTCGACGGCGTGGCGGAGCCCGTCGCCGAAGGGGCGTGGACGCCCCTCGCCTTCTCCCATGCCGGCGCCGCCGCGGAGGCGGGCGTCGCCCTTGGCGGCTACGGGATCGTCGCGCCGGCGGAGGGCGATTTCCCGGCGCGAGACGGCTATGGCGACCTCGATCTCACCGGCAAATGGGCGCTGATCTGGCGCGGCATGCCGGGCGACATCACCGCCGAGGAGCGCCAGCGCCTCGCCCGCTTTGCAGACCTTCGCTACAAGGCCTCGGTCGCGAAAAGCCGGGGCGCCGCGGGCGTGATCTTCGCACCGCCGCCGGGGCTCGAAGACCAGGGTCTGCCAAAGCTCGCCTATGAAGGCGGCTCCGGCGAGGCCGGCCTGCCCGTCATCGCCGTGGACGCCGCGACCGCCGCCATGATGCTGGCGAAGCTGAAGGACCGGGCCGAGGTCGAGGCCGCCGCCGCGAAGGGCGAGGCCGCGCCCCGGGACCTGATCGGCGTCAACGCCGCCGCCACGGTCGATCTCGCCTTCGAGACGAAGACGGGCCGCAACGTCCTCGCGCGGCTCGATCTCGACGGCAAGGCGGCGGACGACCCCGCCGCCCTGCCCCCGCTCGTGATCGGCGCGCATGTCGACCATCTCGGCCATGGCGAGCCCTCGGGCTCCCTCGCCCGCGCCGATGAGAAGGGCGGGATCCACCACGGCGCAGACGACAACGCCTCCGGCGTCGCCGGGGTGCTGGAAGTCGCCGAATGGATGGCGGCGGAACAGGCGGCGGGGCGGCTCACCGGAGAGCGCGACGTGGTCTTCGCCGCCTGGTCGGGGGAGGAGCTCGGCCTCATCGGCGCGACGCGGCATGTCGAGCGGCTGATGCGCGCGGCCGGGGCGGAGAACCTGAACGACCTCGTCTCCGCCTATCTCAACCTCGACATGGTCGGCCGGCTCCGGGACAAGCTCGTCGTCTCCGGCCTCGGCTCCTCGCCGGTCTGGGCGCGGGAGGTGGAGCGGCGGAACGCCGTGGTCGGCCTCCCCGTCGTCACCCAGGACGACGCGTATCTGCCGACCGATTCCACCGCCTTCTACCTCCGCGGCGCGCCGATCCTCGCCTTCTTCACCGGCGCGCACGAGGACTATCACCGCCCGACCGACACTGCGGAGAAGCTGAACTACGACGGGCTGAAGGAGATCGCCCGCCTCGTCGCCCTCGTCGCCCGCTCCCGAGCGATGGAGGCGGCGGAGCCCGACTATGTCGAGACGGCGCGGCCGGATACGGGGGCGCGCCGCGTCTCCGGCGTCTTCCTCGGCACGATCCCGGACTATGCCGGCGAGGGCCGGAAGGGCGTGCCGCTGTCTGGCGTGGTGAAGGGCGGGCCGGCCGAGGCGGCCGGGGTGAAAGGCGGCGACGCCATCATCGGCCTCGGCGGCGAGGATCTCGCCAACATCTACGATTTCGTCCGCGCCCTGAACGGGCTGAAGCCCGGCGAGGAGACCTCGATCGCGGTGGAGCGGGCCGGCGAGCGGATCGAGCTTCGCATCACGCCGCGGCTGAGGGACTGAGCCGCCTCAGCGCGCGCCGGGGCGGCCGAGGTTCCAGTACTGCCAGGCCGGCCGGTTGCGGATCTGGCCGTAGGTCGGGCCGTCGTCGCTGAGATAGAGCTCGGCCGGGTCGCTCGCGCGGTTCGGCTTCGCCGGCGGCGGCGACGAGGCGCAGGCCGCGAGGAGCGATGTCAGGATCGCCGCGGCGATGAGGGGGGCTCGGGGCATGGCGCTCTCTTCCGGTTCGCACCCCTCAGATCGGGCCGCGCCCCGGGGCCGCGCAAGCGGCGCGCCACACGTTTCGGTGAACCGCGGGCGGCGGGCCGCCCGCGGAAACGGTCAGGAGCCCGTCGAGGGCGTGGACGGGGTGGAGGCCTGTTGCTCCTTCATCTCGGAGCAGCCGCCCCCGGCGGAGGCGGCGGAGGCGAAGGCGAGGCCGCCGAGCAGGGCGACGGCGATCGTCAGTGCTTTCATCTGCGTCTCCTCATGGTTGCAATGACGAAAGGTAACGCGCCGCGGCGGCGCGCCCCGATCACGCTTCCGTGAAAAGAAGGCTCAGGCGCCGTCGGCGCGCGGCGTGAAATAGCGCCCGATCAGCGCCACGATCAGCGCCGAGACGACGAAGGTGAGGTGCAGGATCACCAGCCAGAGCAGCTTGTCGTTCGGCGTCTCCGCCGCCTGGAAGAAGGCCTTGAGAAGCTGCACCGAGGAGATGGCGATCACGAAGCCGACCACCTTCATCGCGAGGCCGCGGCCATCCAGCGCCGCGATCCAGGCGGTCCGCTCCGCCTCGGTCGCGGTCTCCAGCCGGCCGACGAAGGTCTCGTAGCCGCTCACCGTCACCATCACGAGCAGGCTGGCGACGAGGGCGAGGTCGATCATCGAGAGCGTGGCCAGGATCGCGTCCTCTTGCGACAGCGCCAGGAGCGTCGGCGCGATCACGATCAGGTCCTTCACGAAGACGATGGCGAGGAAGAGGAGGAAGATCGCCAGCGCCAGCCAGATGGGCGCCAGCAACCAACGGCTCCGCGCGATCAGGGTTTCGATCAGCCGTTCCATTCCGCCCTCACTTCGGTCGGGAGAAGACGGCTTCGAGATCCGCGACCGTCACGATATGGCTCTTCAGGAAGGCGTAGACCGCGACCCAGATGATCGCGGCCCAGATCGTCGCCCAGATCATCTTGCGCTTCACCTGCGATTCCGCCGGCGCGCTGGCCGGGGTGCCGGGCTCCACATGCCCGGCCTCCTCCTGGCTTTTGAAGCCGAGCGGCAGCAGCACGTAGAGCGAGAGGAACCACGATACCACGAAGATGATGATGCCGCCGGTGAGACTCACGCCTGTTCGAGCTCCACCAGCGCGCCCTGGAAATCCTTGGGGTGAAGGAAGAGGACCGGCTTGCCATGGGCGCCGATCTTCGGCTCCCCGTCGCCGAGAACGCGGGCGCCGGAGGCTTTCAGCCGGTCCCGCGCCGCGAGGATGTCGTCCACCTCGTAGCAGATGTGATGGATTCCGCCGGCCGGGTTCTTTGCGAGGAAGCCGGCGATCGGCGAGGTCTCGCCGAGCGGGTGCAACAGCTCGATCTTGGTGTTCGGCAGCTCGATGAAGATCACCGTCACGCCATGCGCGGGCTCCGGCTGCGGCGCCCCGACCTTCGCGCCCAGCGCGCCGCGATAGAGCGCGGCCGCGGCCTCGAGGTCAGGCACCGCGATGGCGACATGGTTGAGCCGTCCAATCATTCCGTTCTCCCCGCTCGCGCCCCCGGCATAACGGAGCCGCGCGCGCCCGTCCACGGCTCACTCCGGCGCGGCCGGCGCCCAGGGCCGGATCACCACGGCGGAGATCGCGTTCTTCGGGCTGCCGTCGATCACCTTGTCGGAATAGGAGAGGTAGATGAGCGTGTTGCGCGCCTCGTCGTGGAACCGGACGACCTGCAGCGTCTTGAAGAGGATCGAGGTCCGCTGGCGGAACACCTGCGCGCCCTCCTCCAGTTCCGCCGGCAATTCGATCGGGCCGGTCTGGCGGCAGGCGATCGAGGCGTCGGACGTGTCCTCGGCGAGGCCGAGCGAGCCCGAGATGCCGCCGGTCTTGGCGCGGCTGAGAAAGCACGTGACGCCCGGCACGTCCGGGTCGTCGAACGCCTCGACGACGATCTTGTGGTTCGCGCCCAAGAGCTTGAATGCGGTGTCGACCGAGCCGATCTCCTCGGCCGCGGCGGGCGCGGCGAGCATGAGCGAAAGGGCGAGGATGCGTCGCATGGGGCCTCCGTCCTGCGGCGAAGGGGAGATAGGCCCCGACCCCGGCCCGGACAACCTCGGCTCCGAAGTCCCGCCCTGCGGCGTCGCCCGCGCCGCGCCCGTCAGGCGCGGGCGCGTTTCCTTCGGCCGCGCCCGAAGAAGCCGAGCGCGCCGAGCCCGGCGGCGAGCATCGAGGCGGTCTCCGGCAGCGGCGCCGCGATCACCGGCTCGAGCAGCGGGCTCGCCAGGATCTCGGCCGCGTTGGCCGCGGAAAAGCCCTGCAGGAAGCCCGGATCGAGATAGAGCGACGCCGAGGTGGTCGCAAACATGAGCTGCGCTGCGCTGGTCGCGAAACCGTGCCGCCCGCCGAGGATATGGCCGATCTCGTGCATCAGCGTCGCCGCCACGAAGCGGTTGCTCGCCGCCACGGCAACTGCGCTCAGCGGGTTGAGCGCGCCGGTCAGGAGGTCGATCGCCGTGATGTTCTCGACGACGCCATAGGGCATCGTCGGCGCGTCGACGAAGGCGAGGCCGATGGTCGAGGAGACGATCTCGTCGACGAAGAGCATGTTCACGGTGAAATCGGGCGGCGGCGCCGTCGCCTCGATCAGGTTCGCGAACCCGACGAGCGTGTCCATCGCCACCACCTCGCCCGCGGCGGAGCGCGTCGCG
>CALFYQ010000090.1 GCA_937952085.1 uncultured Paracoccaceae bacterium
GAACTCTCGACCTCTCCCTTACCAAGGGAGTGCTCTACCACTGAGCTACCGCAGCGCGCCGGTCGTCGGAACGTCCGCGTGGCTTCTGTCGCAAGGCGCGCGGGAATGCAAGCCCGGCGCGCGCCGCGCCGGCCGCCCCGCTGGACGGAGCGCCGCCCTCCCGATAAAGCGGCGCCATGGCGCGGCGGGGAACGGGCGAGAGTGCGGCCGAGCGGGCGGAACGGCTCGCCGCGGCGCTCCGCCAGAATCTCCGGCGGCGGAAGGCGCAGGCGGCTTCGCGCGACGATCTCTCGGGCCTCGACCCGAATCGCGCGGACACGCCCCTGAAACGCCGCGATCCGCCGGGAGACGGAAGCCGGGACGGCTGAGGCGGAGAAGGGCGGCGCATGGACCGGATCGTGGTGAGGGGCGGGGCGGAGCTCAGGGGTCGCATCCCGATCGGCGGGGCGAAGAACGCCTGCCTCGCGCTGATGCCGGCCGCGCTCCTGACCGACGAGCCGCTGACGCTCACCAACGCGCCTCGCCTCGCCGACATCCGCACCATGACGGAGCTTCTGGTCTCGCTCGGCGTCGAGGCGGCGGCGCTCCAGTCCGGGCGCGTGCTGGCGCTAGGCGCGGCCGATCTCCGCTCCCACCTCGCGCACTATGACATCGTGCGGAAGATGCGCGCTTCGATCCTTGTGCTCGGCCCGCTTCTCGCCCGCGCCGGCCGGGCGGTGGTCTCGCTGCCGGGCGGCTGCGCCATCGGCGCGCGCCCCGTCGATCTCCATCTCTCCGGCCTCGAGAAGATGGGCGCGACGCTCGACCTTCGGGAAGGCTACGTCCACGCCGAGGTCGCCGGGAAGCTGAAGGGCGCGCGGATCGAGTTTCCCTTCGTCTCGGTCGGCGCCACGGAAAACCTCCTGATGGCGGCGACGCTGGCGGAGGGGACGACCGTGCTCGCCAACGCCGCGCGGGAGCCCGAGATCGTCGACCTCGCGCACTGCCTCCGGGCGATGGGCGCGCAGATCGAGGGGGAGGGGACCGGAACGATCACCGTCGAGGGGGTGGACCGGCTCCACGGCGCCACCCACCGCGTCGCCCCCGACCGGATCGAGCTCGGCACCTACATGATCGCGCCCGCCATCGCCGGCGGCGAAGTGCTGCTCGAAGGCGGCCGCCGCGACATGGTCGCCGCCTTCGCCGACCGGCTCGAAGCCGCCGATGTCGAGGTGAGCGACGAAGACGGCGGCCTCCTCGTCAAGCGCCGCAACGGCGTGATCCGCCCGGCCGACATCACCACCGAGCCCTTCCCCGGCTTCCCGACCGACCTCCAGGCGCAGATGATGACGCTCCTCACCCTCGCCGACGGCGTGAGCCGGGTGGAGGAGACGATCTTCGAGAACCGCTTCATGCACGTGCCGGAGCTGTCCCGCATGGGCGCGCGCATCGCCGTCGACGGCGGCGTCGCCACGGTGACGGGGGTCTCGCGGCTCCGCGGCGCGCCGGTAATGGCCTCCGATCTTCGCGCCTCGGCCTCGCTGGTGCTCGCCGGGCTTGCGGCGGAGGGGGAGACCGTGGTCTCTCGGGTCTATCATCTCGACCGCGGCTACGAGCGCGTCGAGGAGAAGCTGTCCGCGGTCGGCGCGCGGATCGAACGGGTGAACGGGTAGCGAGTAGGGTCTTGGCTGACGCGCGGTTCGAGGAAGGCGGCGAAGGCCCGCTCCGGCTCCGGGCCGATGGCGCGGAGGATCTCGAGATCCTCTCGGCGCTGACGCAGGACGCCGTCGGCAAGATCGGCAACGTTCACTTCGCGCCGCGCCGCCGTCGCTTTTCGCTCCTGCTCTACCGGTTCCGCTGGGAAGATCGCGCCCGCGCCGCGAAGGAGCGGCGCCCCTTCGAGCGGGTCGCCGCGGCGATGACCTTCGATGACGTGCTCCGCGCCCGGGTCACCGGCTGCGATCTCCGCCAGAAGGACTCCGTCTTCAACCTCCTCTCGCTGAACTTCGAGCCGGGCGAGGACGGGGCCGGGCGGCTCCAGCTACTCTGCTCGGAGGGAATCGCCTTCGCGCTCGACGTCGAATGCGTGAACGCGGCC
The DNA here is from genome assembly GCA_937952085.1 of uncultured Paracoccaceae bacterium. Taxonomy (GTDB): domain Bacteria; phylum Pseudomonadota; class Alphaproteobacteria; order Rhodobacterales; family Rhodobacteraceae; genus Pikeienuella. Next base: position 2,078 of record CALFYQ010000090.1, read on the forward strand.
CTCGTCGACCTCACCCGCCCCTGGGCCGCCGGCGGCGAGCCGCAGCACTTCTGACGCCTGTTCGGAAGGCGCGCGCGGGCCGCAATCCCGCGCTATCCTGACGGTATGGCCGACTTCGCGCTCCGCATCCTCCGGCATCTCGTCCCGGCGCTTTTCGTCTGGGCGGCGA
>CALFYQ010000091.1 GCA_937952085.1 uncultured Paracoccaceae bacterium
TAGCGGATCACCGGCGCAAGCTCCGCCGTCTCCCCGGAATTCGAGAGGACGAGCGCCACGTCGGAAGTGGTCATCATGCCGAGGTCGCCATGCGCGGCCTCGGAGGCGTGCAGGAAAAAGGCCGGCGCGCCGGTGGAGGCGAAGGTCGCCGCGACCTTCCGCGCCACATGGCCGGACTTGCCGATGCCGGAGACGACGATCCGCCCCTTCGCCTTGAAGAGAAGGTCCACCGCCTCGCCGAAGGCGCCGTCGAGCGTTTCGGAGAAGGCCGAGAGCGCGGCGCCTTCGAGCGCGAGCACGCGCCGCCCGGCGGCGATCGCACTTTCCCGGCTGAGGTCGCGGCTCTCGTTCATCGCGTCACTCATGGCTGAAGATGTCGATCCCGTCCCAGCCGGCGAGGTCGAGAAGCGCCCGGTCCGGCAGGTAGCGGAACGCCGCGGCGGCCATCTCCGTCCGCCCCTCCCGCCGGAGCCGGGTCTCGAGCTCGGCCTTCAGCGCATGAAGATATAGCACGTCCGAGGCTGCGTAGTCCCGCTGTGCGGCGGTCAGCTCCGGCCCGCCCCAGTCGCTCGACTGCTGCTGCTTCGAGAGGTCGATCCCGAGCAGCTCCTGCGTCAGCGCCTTCAGGCCGTGGCGGTCGGTGTAGGTGCGCACCAGCTTCGAGGCGATCTTGGTGCACCAGACCGGCCGCGCCACCGCGCCGAAGCGATGCGCCATCACTGCGATGTCGAACCGCCCGAAATGGAAGAGCTTGAGAACCGTCGGGTCCGTCAGCATCGCCTCGAGCCGGCGCGCCGGCGCCTCGCCGACCGGAATCCGAACGAGATGCGCGTCGCCATCGCCGGCGGAAAGCTGAACGAGGCAGAGCCGGTCGCGGAACGGGCGAAGGCCCATCGTTTCGGTGTCGATGGCGACGACGGGGCCAAGATCGAGGCCCTCGGGCAGGTCGCCGTCGTGAACGTGGATCGTCATGAGGACCTCTGCTCCGGCGCGCCGCGGCGCCGGCGGTCAGCCGCCGCGCGTGGTGCCCAGGAGAAGACTCGAACTTCCACGTCCTTTCGGACACCAGTACCTGAAACTGGCGCGTCTACCATTCCGCCACCTGGGCCTCGGGGCGAAGCCGCCGTTTACGCGGCGGCTCGGAGGCTGTCAACGCTGCGCGGCGGCGGCGAAATAGTCCTTCGAAGGGAGAAAGCGGGCGAGCTGCGCGGCCTCGGCCCAGAGCTCCTCCTCCCGCCCCTCGCCGATCATCACCACCGCGCCGCGCGGCAGCTTGAGGGGCGCCAGCGCGGCGAGGACGCGGGCCCGCGCCTGCCCCCAACGCGCGCCCCGCTCGGGCGCCGGGGCGGCGACGTCGAAGGGCGCGCCGGTCGCGGCGGTGAGCTCCGCCCGGAAGGGTTCGGCCGGCTCCTCCGCGGGCGAAAGCGCCAGGCGCGAGGCGCCGGAGAGGGCGCGGAGCTTCGCCGCCACCTCGGGCGGCGCCTCGAGCTCACGCCGGAGGCGAAGCTGCATCCCGTCCACGGTGAAGAGAAAACCGACGATGTCCCGCCCCGAGCCGAGCAGGATCGAGGCGTATTGCGGATAGGCGAGGCCGAGCGCCGCCGCCCGGCGGACCCGGATCCGGACGATCTCCAAGGGCACGCGCGCGCCGACCAGCTCCTGCCGCGCCCGCTTCCAGGCGTAACGGCGGAAGCCGAAGCCGCCATCCATCGAAGGCCCCTTGTTGTGGCCGATGCCCGCCGGGTGACCCATGAAGCGCCCCTTTCCGCGAAATAGGCATCATCAATGCTGCGGCGCGTCAACTCTGCGCCTCTCATGGTCTTGAGCGTTTAACCCCGGCCGCCGTAGAAGGGGGCAGGCTCAGACGGAGGCGCCCGTGTCCGCACCCATCGTCACGATCTTCGGAGGCTCCGGTTTCGTCGGCCGCTATGTCGCCCGCCGCATGGCGAAGCGCGGCTGGCGCGTCCGAGTCGCGGTCCGGCGGCCGAACGAGGCGGGCTTCGTCCGCCCGTATGGCGATGTCGGCCAGGTGGCGCCGGTTCAGGCCAATCTCCGCGACGAGACCTCAACGGCCCGCGCCATCGAGGGCGTGGCCGCCGTGGTGAACTGCGTCGGCCTTCTCTATGAGGACAGCCGGCAGAAGTTCGGCGCCGTGCATGTCGAGGGCGCGGCCCGCGCAGCCCGGCTCGCCGCATCCGCAGGCGCCCGGACTTTCGTCCAGATCTCCGCCCTCGGCGCCTCGGCCGATTCGCCGGCGCTCTATGCGCGGACCAAGGCGCTTGGCGAGGCGGCGGTGCTGGAGGCCTTTCCGGCGGCGACGATCCTTCGCCCCTCGGTCGTCTTCGGCCGCGAGGACGATTTCTTCAACCGCTTCGGCGCGATGGCGAAATATTCGCCGGTCGTTCCGCTCGTCGGGGCCGATACGAAGATGCAGCCGGTCTATGTCGACGACGTCGCCGCTGCGGCGGCGATGGCGGCCGCAGGCGAAGCCGCGCCGGGCGTCTATGAGCTTGGCGGGCCGCGCGCCTACGCATTCCGCGACCTGATCGAACTGATGCTGGAGGAGACGCGCCGGCGCCGGTTGATCCTGCCGCTGCCCTTCTTCGCCGCGAAATTCGTCGCCTCCCTGCTCGGCGTTCTGGAGACCGTGTCGCTCGGGCTCATCCCGAACCGGCAGATCACGGCGGACCAGATCGCCATGCTCGCGGTGGACAATGTGGTCTCTTCCGGCGCCAGGGGATTCGCCGATCTCGGCATCGCGCCGTCGAGCGTCGAGAGCGTCATTGGCGAATATCTCTGGGCCTACCGGCCCTATGGCCAGTACGACGCGATCACCGAATCGGCGGCCCGGCTGAAGAGCTGAGCCGCCCCGACGACGAAAGAAGGGGCCGCGATCGCGGCCCCTTCTTTCGTCTCGGTTCGCCGGTCGCCCGGCGGAAAGGTCAGTGCAGCTTCGCGCCGACCGAAGCGATCGCGTCGTCGATCAGCTTGCCGCCGGCCTGGCCGTCCATCTTCTCCGACAGCGCCTTCGCGGCGGCGCGGATGGCGACCTGAACAGCGCGATCCTTCACGTCGCGGATCGCGGCGGCCTCGGCCGAGGCGATCTGCTCCTCGGCGGCCTTGAGACGGCGGGCGATGGAGCCCTCGAGCTCCTTCTTGCCCTCCTCCGCCGCGCGGGCGGCCTCGGCGCGGGCGCGGGTGACGATCTCCTGCGCCAGTTCCTCGACCTCCTTCTGCTTGCGCTCATAGGAGGCGAGGACGGCCTGGGCCTCCTCGCGGAGCCGGCGGGCGTCGTCCAGCTCCTTGCGGATGCGCTCGGCCCGGTCGTCCAGCATCCCCGCGAGCTTCGAAGGCACGCGGAGATAGACCAGGATGCCGATGAAGATCAGGAAGGAGAGGGAGACGACGAGGTTCGCGTCGCCGAAGAACGCCATCATGGCCTCACTCCTTCACGATCGATGAGACGGCGTCCCTGGCAGCCGCCTCGTCCGCCACGCCGGGCGCGACTGCGGCGACCAGCGCCGCCGCCGTCTCGGCCGCGACCGACTCGACCGCTTCCGCCGCGCTGGCGCGGATCTCCTCGATCCGGGCCTGGCCTTCGGCGGCGCGGGCCTGGATCGTCTTGTCCGCCGCGGCGACCGCGACCTCATATTCCTTCTGGACCTCGTCCTTCGCCGCCTGGGCGATGGACTGGGCCTTGGCGCGGGCCTCGGCCAGCGCCTTCTCGTAGGCGGCCTCGGCTTCCGCGGCCTGCCGGCGGAAGGCCGCGGCCCGGTCGAGATCGTCCTCGATCTTGTCCGACCGCTCCTCGATCGACCCGGAGATCCGCGGCAGCGCGATGTTCTTCAGGATGAAGAACAGCGCCACCAGCGAAACGGCGAGCCAGAAGATCTGACTCGGCCAGGTCGCGAAATCGAGCTGCGGCATGCCGCCCTCATGCCCTTCGGCCGCATGCTCCGCCTCCTCCGCCGCATGGGCGGATAGGGCGAAGAGCGCGACGCCGAGGGGCGCGAGACGCAAAGCGATGGCGTGCCTCATCCGGGCCTCCCGAAAGCGAGGGACCGCGCGGGGCGCGGCCCGTTTTCCGTTCCTGTCGTCCGCCGTCAGACGGCGAACATCAGGAGCAGCGCGATCAGGAAGCCGAAGATGCCGAGGGCTTCGGCGAAGGCGATGCCGAGGAACATCGTCGCCGTCTGGCTCGAGGCCGCGGCCGGGTTGCGGAGCGCGCCGGCGAGATAGTTGCCGACGACGTTGCCGACGCCCACGCCCGCGCCCGCCATGGCGGTCGAGGCGAGACCGGCGCCGATGTACTTGCCGAGGAGGGCCGCCGCTTCAGCTTCCATTTCAAGTCTCCTTTGGATGGATGTCCTTGCGCCCGCTCAGTGGTGCGAGTGGAGCGCGTCGTTGAGGTAGATGCAGGTGAGGATCGAGAAGATGTAGGCCTGAACCACCGCCACCAGCAGTTCGAGCGCGGTGAGGCCGACCATCGCGCCGATCGGCAGGATCACGAGCGGGCCGAGGCCGCCGGCGACGATCAGCGCAGAAAGCCCCGCAAAGACCTTCAGAACCGCGTGCCCGGCCATCATGTTGCCGGCAAGTCGGATCGAGTGGCTGAGCGGCCGCACGAAGAAGGAGATGATCTCGATGACGGCGAGGACGGGGCGGAGCGCGGCCGGCGCGCTCGTCACCCAGAACATGCCGAAGAAGGCCGGGCCCTGGCGGACGACGCCGATGATCACCACCGAGAGGAAGACGGCGAGCGCCAGGACGCCCGTCACCGCCACGTGGCTCGTCGTGGTGAAGGAGAAGGGGATCATCCCGAGCAGGTTCGAGAACAGGATGAACATGAAGAGCGTGAAGACGTAGGGGAAGAATTTCGCCCCCTCGTGGCCGAGCACGTCCACGCACATCTGCCGGATGAAGCCGTAGAGGATCTCGGCGACCGAGGCCATGCGGGTCGGCACCAGGTTCCGGCCGCGGGTGCCGAGGATCAGCAGCGCCGAGATCGCGGCGACCGAGAGCGCCATCCAGAGCGTGGAGTTGGTGACGGTGAAGGCGCCCATCTCGCCGCCGAAGAGCGGCGTGACGAGAAACTGGTGCATCGGGTCGATGACCACTTCGCCGTCAGGTCCCGTCGCCATCGCCGCTCCCTCTCCGCTCTTCGCCCGCGCCCGGCGCGGGATGGTCTTTCTGATACTCGGCGGCGGATTTCATCATCACCCGCACGCCCGCCGCGAAACCCAGAAGCGTCATCACGATCAGGAAGAGGGGCCGCGAGCCGAAGAGGCTGTCGATCCCCCATCCGAGCCCCGCTCCGACCAGAACGCCGGTCACGAGGTCGATCGTCATGCGCCAGCCGAAGCCCGCGGCGTCGAACTTGCCTTTCGGCGGAGGCGGTTTCGGCTTTCGCGCGTCGCGCGCCGCCTCGATCCGCTCGCCGAGCGATTTCAGGGGATCATCTGGCGATCCGCCGGACATGCCGCCTCCGCCTCCGACCCCTCATCGTCGCGGGGCGGACCATAGGCGGAGCGACGAGGCCGGTCAATAATGAGAATCTTCGAACGTCCTGAAGCTATCACGTTGAAAAATATAAAGGAAATGCGGGTGCGGCGCGACGGCGCAGGGTGCGATGGGTGGAATCGCATTCCAATTCGTCAGAACAAACCGTACCATATGGTATTGCATGAACGGGGACGCGGGTTCGCGAATGGCGCGCTTCGGGCGGGAAGATTGGCTGGCGCTCGGTCGCGCGATCCTGGCCACGGAAGGCTCCTCGTCTCTCACGATCGAGGCCCTGACGGCGCGGGCCGGCAAGACGCGCGGCTCCTTCTACCATCACTTCCGGGATCGCGCCGCCTTCGTCGCCGCGCTCGCCGAGGCCTGGGCCCGAGAGGTTGCGGAGACGCCGCCAGAGGCGACGGACCTGGCGCTGGAGCGCGCGATGCGGGCGCTGCCGGAGGCGGGGGACGCCATCCACGCTGCGGACAATGCCCGGCGCGCGGCCTTCCGCGCGTCGCTGCCGGTGCCGGAAGACGGCGCGGAGCCGTATGTGGAGCTCGCGCTCATGGTCTTTCTCGGCGCGGTCTCGCAGCCGGAGACGAGCGAGGCGCGTCTCGCCGCCCTGCTCCGGCTTTACGAAGAGATGGCGGCGGCGCACTGGAACGAATAGGCGCCGGCTCAAACTGGCAGCGCTGTGGCGTATTTGAGCTCCTTGAGCGCGAAGGAGCTCGTCGCCGAAGCGACGGAAGGATGCGCGAGCAGGCGCTCCATCAGAAATGCCTCGTAGGCCGCGACGTCCCGCACCCGGATCTTCAGGAGATAGTCCCGCCCGCCGGCGGTGGAGTGGCACTCCATGATCTCCTCCGCCGCGGCGACGAAGCGCTCGAAGGCGGCGCGCCGCTCCGCCCCGTGATCGCGCAAGGAGACATCGGCGAAGACGCAGAGCCCGCGGCCGAGCGCCGCCGGGTCCAGCAGGGCGACGCGCGCGCGGATCGCGCCAGCCGCCTCCAGCGCCTTTACCCGTCGCCAGGCGGACGCGGCGGAGAGGTTCGCCGCGGCGGCGAGGTCGTCCAGCGTTGCGGCGGCGTTCTCCTGCAGCAGCCGCAGAATCGCCCGGTCGGACACGGATAGGGGGATTTCTTCACTCATGGAGAAGATCACGAAATATTCACCCCAAGTTTAGCTCAGCCGCCGCGAAACTGAAAGCAAATCTCGCGGTTTCAGGGGCAGACTCTCGGATGTCAGAAGGGAGACCGGATCATGGCCACGCCGAAAACCGAACCCCGCATCCGCCGCGCCGCCGGGGCTGTCGCCGCCGACTTCACCATCGACCAGCGCTGGGGCGACTATTCGCCGGACGAGCATGCGCGCTGGGACGCGCTCGCCGCGCGGATGATGGCCCTCCTGCCCGGCCGCGCCTCCGACGCCTTCCTCGCTTCGGCCCGCGCGCTCGGGCTGACGGAGGGCGGGGTCCCGGATTTCACCGCGCTCTCGGAGCGTCTCTCCGCCGAAACCGGCTGGCGCGTCGTCGGCGTGCCCGGGCTCGTGCCGGACGAGGTCTTCTTCGAGCATCTCGCCAACCGGCGTTTCCCGGCCGGCTGCTTCATCCGCGACGCCGACGAGATGGACTACATCGAGGAGCCCGACGTCTTCCATGACGTCTTCGGCCATGTGCCGCTTCTCGCCGACCCCGCCTATGCGGACTTCATGCAGGCCTATGGCGAGGGCGGCATGCGGGCGATGCGGCTTGGCCGACTGGAGAACCTCGCCCGGCTCTACTGGCACACGATCGAGTTCGGCCTCGTGCGGCAGGCGGACGGGCTTCGAATCTTCGGCGCCGGCATCATGTCGTCGCCGACCGAAACGCGCTTCGCGCTGGAGAGCGACTCGCCGAACCGGATCGTCTTCGACCTCGAACGCGTGATGCGTACCGAATACCGGATCGACGATTTCCAGCAGACCTATTTCGCCGTCGAGAGCTTCGAGGCGCTCCGCGACGAGGCGATGCGGGATTTCGGGTCGCTCTATGCGCGGCTCGCCGATGGCCGGAGCTTCGCGCCGGGCGTCGTGCTCCCTACCGACGACGTGATCCAGCGCGGCACGCAGGCGCATTTCGCGGGCGGCCGGGCGGCCTGAGCGGGCGCCGCAGCGTCACGGCTGGACGGCAAGGCGCCGCTTACGTCAACGTAAGCGGCGTTCCGCCGAGAGGCCGCCGATGTATCCGATCCGCCGCCAGATCCTCGAATCGATCCGCGCCGCGCGCCTGCCGGCGCTCAGGCCCGGCGAGGCGCACGTCCATCGGTTCCGCGTGACGCCCTGGGACATCGACCCGTTCGGAGACTTCAACAACGGCCGCATCATCACGCTGACCGATATCGGCCGGATCGCGCTGGCGCAGCGGATGGGGTTGATCAAGGTGATGCGGGCGCGGCGCTGGGGCCTCGCAATGGCCGGCTCGACGCCGCAATACAGAAAGCGCGTGACCGTCTTCCAGCGTTGCGAGACGCGGAGCCGCATCGTCGCCCGCGACCCGCGCTTCATCTATATCGAGCATCTGCTGATGGCCGAGGGCGCGCCCGCGGCGCACATCATGTGCCGCACCGTCATCACGGCGGAGCGCCGCATGGTGCCGACCGACGAGGTGGTGGCGGCGCTCGGCGACCCGGGCTGGAACCCGGAAAAACCCGATTGGGTGAAAGCCTGGATCGAGGCCGAGGCGCTACGGCCCTGGCCGCCCGCGCTCGCCGCCTGAAACGGAACGCGCCGCCCCGGGGCGGGGGCGGCGCGCGAAAGTCCTGGAGACCTGGCTCAGCCCGCGGAGATCGAGCTGACGGCCGGCTTGCCGCTGCGCTTGTCGATCTCGGTCTCGAAGGTGACGCGCTGGCCTTCCTTGAGGCTGCGCAAGCCGGCGCGCTCCAGCGCCGTGGCGTGGACGAACACGTCCTTGCCGCCGCCTTCGGGCTGGATGAACCCGTAGCCCTTCGTCTCGTTGTAGAATTTCACCGTGCCAACGGTCATGCGGGGTCGTCCTTCACTTGCGCCTGCCGCGGGATTGCGGGGTCTCGGCGCCGTCCGATCTCGGGAAGCCCTCCGTCCCCCGAGATCGTTTCCGACCCGACGTGCCGTTGGAAGTCCAGTAATCGTCCTTGCCGCGCACCGATACTTGAGAATCGGCCGAATCGCAAGGTTTCACTTGAGTTTGGGGGGTCGAGCGGGGTCGAAACCGGGTGGTGACGCGGGTTCGATTGCGGGTTTCGGCGGCTCGAAGCCGAGCCCGGAGCGGCGCGCCGCCTCGAGCGCCGGCTCGCCTTCGGAGACGGCGGCGAGCGCGAAGGCCGGCCGGTCCCCCCCTGCGAAGCGCGCCGTTTCGGCGAGAGCGGCGATCGCCGCGGGCTCCGCATCCGGCTCGGCGAGGCGGAGGAGGAGGATCAGGCCCTCCTCCGCCGCGCCGCAGAGCCAGGCCTCGGCGACGACGGGGCCGAGCGCGGCGAGCCGCGCGTCGATCCGGGCGAGAAGCTCCGGCGTCGCGCCTTCGGGCGGGCCGAGGGCGAGCGCGGCGCGGCGCTCCGCCTCGATCGGCTGGCCGAAGGCGGCGGCGGCCCAGGCGAGCGCGTCCGGCGGAAGGAGCTGAGCCGAGGGCGCCTCGCCGAGATTGAGGCCAAGCTGCGCGCCGGCCTCAGCCAGCATCCCCGCCAGCGCCCGGCCGGAAAGCGAAAGATGCGCCGCGCCGTCGCCGAGAAAGTCGATCAGCCGCTCTTCCGTATCGAAGGCGAGCGCGGTCTCGGCTCCCTCGACGGCGAAGGAGAGCGGCCGCGGCGCGTCGGTATCCAGCGTATCCGGGTCGATCGCGAGGAAAAGCTCCGCCGCGGCGAAGACCTCCCAGAAGCGGGCGGCGCCCGCTTCGCCTTCCGCTTCGGCCCAGGCGCGGTCGAGGGGCGTCTCTGTCATGCGGGGCGCTCGATCCAGTCCGCCACGTCCTGCCAGACGCGGCGCTTCTGCAGGTCCCGCATCAGGAGGTGCCAGCCCTCCTTATAGCGGATGAGGCGGTGCGGCCCGCCGAGCGACGCGGCTAGATCGACGACGGCGCTTTGCGAGACCACCTCGTCACGGTCGCCGAGCAGCACGAGCGCGGGCGCGCGCATCGATGGCGCGCCCGCGACGGCCCGGTCCATCAGGCGGATCAGGCCCATGAATTCCCGGCTCGAAGGTTGCCCGATATAGAGCGGGTCGGCTGCAAGGCGGCGGAGCATGTCGATGTCGTCCGAGGCCTGGATCCGGACGATGCCCTCCCCGGTCCAGCGCTTTTCGGGGAGGGTGAGCGCGCCCGCCCAGGCCGCCGCGCGCCAGGGCAGCGGCAACGCGGCGCCGCCCTCCGCCGCGGGCGCGGAGAGGATCAGCCCGTCCGCAGGCGCCCCCTCCGCGACGCCCGCGAGGGCCACCGCGCCGCCCATCGACTCGCCGAGGACATAGAAGGGAAGGCCCGGGCGCCGGGCGTGGAGGCGCGTCGCGATCTCGGTGAAATCGGCGATGAGGGTCTCCGCGCCCGGCCAGCGTCCGCGGCTCTCGTTTCGGCCGAAGCCGCGCTGGTCATAAGCGTAGGTAAGGATGCCGCGCTCCGCCCAGTAGGCGGCCGCTTCGGCGAAGGCGCTGGGGCCGTAGTCTCCATAGCCGTGGACCGCGAGGAGCACGGCGCGGGGCGGCCCCTCCGGCGCCCATTCCGATAGTGCGAGCCGCGCCGCGCCGACCACCGCATCCTCTTCGATCTTCGCGGCGCCGAGCGGCGGCGCGTCGCCAAGCGGGCCGCCGACACAGGCGGCGAGAAGCGGAAGGGCGAGGAGAAGGCGCTTCACAGGTCGAGCGCCGCCTCGATCTCGGCGCCGGGCATGGCGCGGGTGAGGGCGGTGAAGTCGCCGGTCTCCGCGATCGCCTTCGCGGCGTCGCGGAGCGCCCCATAGGCGACC
>CALFYQ010000092.1 GCA_937952085.1 uncultured Paracoccaceae bacterium
GGGTGAGCTGCACCGTGACGATGGTGAGGCCGAAACCGAGCGCCGTCTGCATCGCCATCAGCGAGCCGGCGAGGGCGGGCGGCGCGGCGTCGGCGATCATCGCCGAGAACTGCGCACTGTCGGGGATCACCAGCGCCCCCCAGAGGAGGAGAAGCCCGAAGGAAAGCCAGACCGGTCCGCCATGCGCCGCCCCGGCAGCGAGGGCGCAGGCGCCGGAGCCGACCATCGCCGCCGCCGCCACCCGCGCCTTGCCGACCCGGTCCGCCAGCCAGCCGGCCGGGGCGCAGGTGAGCGCGCCGACGCCGATGGCGAGGAAGGCGACGAGCGCGGCGAGCCGCGCCGCCTCCGGCGCCGGGAGATGGACGGCGAAGCCGGCCGCCGCCGCGGCCGCCACCCAGCCCCACATCGCATAAAGCTCCCACATGTGGCCGAGATAGCCGCCGGTCGCGGCGCGGATTTGGGGATCGGTCCACATCAGGCGGATCGCCGAGGGCTGGAAGGCGGGCGCGCGGGCGTGGTGCGGGCCGAGCCGGAGGAAGGGGGCGATCGCCGCCGCGCCGAGCGAGGCCGCCGCCGCCGCGCCGATCACCACGCGCCAGTCCGCCCCGCCGAGAAAGGCGGCGAAATGCGGCGCGGCGGTGCCGAGGGTCAGCGCCCCGACGAGGGCGCCGACGAGGAGGCCCCGATCCTTCGTGCCCCAGCCGACCGCGATCTTCATGCCGACCGGGTAGACCCCGGCGAAGCCCGCGCCGGTGACGAAGCGGAGCGCGACCGAAAGGTCCGAGCCGAGCGGCGCGACGAGAAGGCCCGCGGTCAGCGCCGCGTTCATCAGGCCCGCGACCACCATCAGCCGGCGCGGATCGAACCGGTCCGGCAGGCCGGAGATCGCGGCGGCGAGCGCGCCGGCGACATAGCCCGCCTGCACCGCCGAGGAGAGGAGCGCCGCGCGGCCCGGCCCGAAGCCGCCCTCGGCGATCATCCCCGGCAGGGCCGCCGCCGTCGCGAACCAGGGCGACATGCCGAAGAGGACGGCGACCGAGAGAAGCGCGAGGGCGGCGAATTTCGACATGGCGCGGCGAGGTGCGCATGCGCCGCGGCGGAAGTCCAGCCCGCGCGGCGGGCGGCGTTTCAGGGTGAAACCGGGCCCAGGCGCCTGATCAGGAAGCGTTTTCCCGAAGCGTCGTTCAGACCGGAACGCCCTTCGGCCGGCCGACCCGCTGCAGCACGATGTCGGAGCGGACCTGCGCCACCATCGGGTGCGGCAGGAGCCGGCGGTGGACGAAGCTGGCGAGTTCGTCCAGCGAGCGGACCTGGAGGTGGAGGAGATAGTCGGCGTCGCCGGTGAGGGTGTAGGCCATCCGCACCTCGGGCTGGGCGCCGAAGAAGGCGGCGATGTCGTCCACCACGGTTTCGGAATGGGCGGCGAGCGTCACCCGGCTGAACGCCTCGACCACATAGCCGAGCTTCGCGCCGTCCACCTCGGCCCGGTAGCCGAGGATCAGCCCGGCCGCTTCGAGCGCCAGCCGCCGGCGGGAGCATTGCGACGGGGAGAGCGCCACCTTTTCGGCGAGCTGCGCGTTGGTGAGGCTCGAATCCGCCTGCAGGAGACCGAGAATCCTGCGGTCGAAGCCATCGAGGTCCATTTCGCGCATCCTTCGGGCGATTTCCGCACGTTCCGTGCGAGAGCCTAGCCGAAATCCCTGAAAACGCACGGACGTATCGCGTGATTCGCCCTATCTTCTCACGAAATCGCCATTCTGGAGGAGTTGAGCCCATGGGTCCCTTCCCGCACGACGCCGCCCCCGCCGAAATCACGAAGCACAACCCGGCCGGAACCGACGGGTTCGAGTTCGTCGAGTTCGCGCATCCGGAGCCCGAAGAGCTCCACAAGCTCTTCCGCATGATGGGCTTCACCGCGGTCGCCAAGCACCGGACCAAGGACGTGACGCTCTATCGGCAGGGCGACATCAACTACCTCGTCAACGCCGAGAAGGGCGACTTCGCCGCCGATTTCGTCGCCAAGCACGGGCCCTGCGCCGCCTCGATGGCCTGGCGCGTGGTGGACCCGCAGAAGGCCTATGAGCACGCGGTCGCCAAGGGCGCGAAGGGCTATCACGGCGACGACAAGGTGATGGACGCGCCGGCGATCCTCGGCATCGGCGGCTCGCTGCTCTACTTCGTCGCGCGCGACGGCGGCTCGCCCTATGCGGCGGACTACGAGTGGCTCGGCGAGGCGGACCCGCATCCGAAGGGCCTCGGCTTCTACTACCTCGACCACCTGACCCACAACGTCTATCGCGGCAACATGGACAAGTGGTACGGCTTCTATTCCGGCATCTTCAATTTCAAGGAGATCCGGTTCTTCGACATCAAGGGCAAGATGACCGGGCTCTATTCCCGCGCGCTGACCTCGCCCTGCGGCAAGATCCGCATCCCGATCAACGAGAGCGCGGACGAGAACAGCCAGATCGAGGAGTATCTCCGCGAGTACAACGGCGAGGGCATCCAGCACATCGCCGTGGCGACGAACGACATCTATTCCTCGGTGGACGCGCTCGCGGCAAACGGGCTCGAGTTCATGCCGCCGCCGCCCGACGTTTACTACGACATGAGCCACAAGCGGGTGGCGAACCACGAGGAGCCGATCGAGCGGATGAAGCGGCACGGCATCCTGATCGACGGCGAAGGCGTGGTAGATGGCGGGACGACGCGCATCCTCCTCCAGATCTTCTCCAAGACCGTGGTCGGCCCGATCTTCTTCGAGTTCATCCAGAGGAAGGGCGACGACGGCTTCGGCGAGGGCAATTTCCGCGCCCTCTTCGAGTCGATCGAGATGGACCAGATCAACCGCGGGGTTCTTTCCGCCGCCGAGTGAGGCGGACAGCCTGCCGCACGAGCGACGCCCTTTCCGCTTGAGCGAAGCGAGGAGGGGCGCGGCCGACCCAGGGAGGGCGCCATGACGGCCGAGCGGCCGTGCTTGATGGCGCCGCCCCGAACCACGTTCGGACTTCTTGATCCGGCGGAGGGCGCCCGCCCCGGGATGGGTCGGGCGCGGCCCGTGCCGGTCGCACGGGCCGAGGGCCGGGAGGGGTCTACCCGCTGTACAAGCCGGCGCTCCGCGCCCTTAGCCGGACGAGCGCGAGCACGGCGTCGATCATCGGCGTCGGCTGGCCGGTGAGGCGGCCAAGCTCGGCGACCGAGCCGACGAGGGCGTCGATCTCCATCGGCCGGCCGGCGTCGAGATCCTGGAGCATCGAGGTGCGGTGCGCGCCGACCGCCGCGCCGCCGTCGATCCGCTTCTCCACGTCGATCGGGAACTTCACGCCGAGCGCCTCGGCCACCCCTTGCGCCTCCAGCATCATCGCCTTCGCGACGGCCCGCGTGCCGGGATCGGTGCAGAGGACGTCGAGCGTCGCATGGGTGAGGGCGGAGATCGGGTTAAAGGAGAGGTTGCCCCAGAGCTTCACCCAGATCTCGTCGCGGAGCCGGGGCCGGACCGGGGCCTTGAAGCCGGCGGCGATCAGCGCCTGGCTGAGCCGCGTCGCGCGCTCGGAGCGGGAGCCGTCGGGCTCGCCAAGCGAGAAGCGATCCCCCTCGATCAGCCGCACGACGCCGGGTTCGGCGACCTCGGCGGCGGGATAGACGACGCATCCGAGCGCCCGTTCCGGGCCGATGCCGTTCCACTGGACGTCGCCGGGATCGACCGCCGCAATTCGGGTTCCCTCATGCGGGCCGCCGACGCCGTGGAAATACCACCAGGGCACGCCGTTGACGCCCATCACCACCGTCGTCTCCGGGCCGAGGAGCGGCTGCATGGCGGGAACGAGCGCGGGGACCGAATGCGCCTTCAGCGTGACGATGACGTAATCCTGCGGGCCGAGCGCGGCGGGGTCGTCGGAGGCCGCGACGGGGACGGTGAACCGCGCCTCCCCGTCGATCAGCGTAAGGCCATTCGCCTTCATCGCCGCGAGATGCGGGCCGCGGGCGACGAGCGAGACCTCGGCCGCCCCGGCCTTCGCCAGCCGGGCGCCGAGAAGGCCGCCGATGGCGCCGGCGCCGAGGATGCAGACCTTCACCTCAGGCCTCCGCCGAGAGGCCGAGTTTCTCTGCGAGGCCGATGCGCTGGAGCTTGCCGGTGGCGCCTTTCGGGATCTCGTCGAGGAAGACGATCTTCCGCGGAACCTTGAAGGCGGCGAGGCGGGCGGCGCAGAATTCCCGCACCTCCGCCTCGGTCGCCGCCGCGCCTTCGCGGAGGACGACCGCCGCCGCCACCTCCTCGCCGAGCTTCGGGTGCGGCAGGGCGAAGGTGAGGGCCTGCGCCACTGCCGGATGGTCGGAGAGGACGCCGTCGACCTCGAGCGGGCTCACCTTCTCGCCGCCGCGGTTGATGATCTCCTTCAGCCGGCCGGTGAGGGTGAGATAGCCCTCTTCGTCGAAGGCGCCCTGGTCGCCGGTGCGGAACCAGCGGCGGCCCTCCGCCTCGAAGAAGTTCTTGGCGTTGGCTTCGGGGTTCCCCTCGTAGCCCGGCGTGACGTTCGGGCCGGAGATCGAAACCTCGCCGATCGCGCCGTCGCCGAGGAGACGGTCCTCCGCCTCGTGCGCGATCCGCACCATCGGGCCGGCCGCGAGGCCCACGGCGCCCGGCTTCTGCGCCTTCGGCGGCAGGGGGTTCGAGGTCATCTGATGGGCCGCCTCGGTCATGCCGTAGGCCTCGATGACCGGGGCGCCGAAGGCTTCCGCGAGCTTCGTCATCACCGGGCCAGGCAGCGAGGCGGAGGAGGAGCGGAGGAAGCGGAGCCCCGCCGCCTTCGCCGCGCCCGGATTGCGCTCCGACCGGGCGAGTATGGTCTGATGCATGGTCGGCACGGCGGTGTACCAGGAGGGCTTCGCCTCCTCGAGCCAGGCGAAGAACTTCAGCGCGTCGAACCCCGGCGCGCACCAGACCGAGGCGCCCGCGGCGAGCGAGGCCGAGACGGCGGCGACGAGGCCGTGGATGTGGAACAGCGGCATCACGTTGAGGCAGCGATCCGCCCCGGTCAGCGCCAGCGAGGCGCCGATATGCTTCGCCGAGGCGGCGACGTTGCGCTGGAGAAGCGGCACGATCTTCGGCCGGGAAGTGGTGCCGGAGGTGTGGAGGATGAGCGCGACATCCTCCGGCCCCGGCGCCTCGGGCGCCCTGGCCGGGCCGGCCGGCGCCTCCGCCGAGAGGGTG
This sequence comes from uncultured Paracoccaceae bacterium, assembly GCA_937952085.1. Classification (GTDB taxonomy): domain Bacteria; phylum Pseudomonadota; class Alphaproteobacteria; order Rhodobacterales; family Rhodobacteraceae; genus Pikeienuella. The sequence continues at coordinate 5,213 of CALFYQ010000092.1, forward strand.
AAATCGCCCGCCGCCGCGCCGGGCGCGAGGCGGAGGACGGCGAGGCCGAGCTTTCGCGCGACGGCGAGCGCGGGCCCGTCGTAACCCGCCTCCAGAACGATCGCCTTCGCCTTCAGGTCTTCGAGGTAGAAGGCGAACTCGTCCTCCTTGTAGGCGGGGTTGAGCGGCGCGGTCGCGGCGGCGCCGGCGATGGCGACGAAGGCGGCGGCCATTTCCGGCCCGTTCGGCAGGACGATGGCGACCCGGTCGCCCCGGCCGATCCCGGCCGCGCCGAGCGCGGCGGCGGTCCGCGCCATCAGATCCCGGAGGCCGCCGAAGGCGAGATCGGGACGGCCCGGCGCGCCGAGCGCGGGCGAAGCATCCGGGTGGGCCGCGACGAGGGCGACGATGGTGTCGGTCATGACGTTCTCCCGCGCGCCGGTCAGCGCGCCGGCTTTGAGCGAGGCATAGCGCGCCGGGCGGGCCCGCGCCAGCGAGCCGGTTTCAGCGCAGCATGACCGGCTTGAGCGAGAGCCGCACCCGCGCCTCGGGCGCGATGTGGCGGTTGAGCCGACGGTTCGCCACGCCGAAGAGGCCGATCAGCGTCAGCGTCAGCAGGATGAAGAAGCCGGCCGCGATCGGGTAGGCGATGAAGGGGTTGAACGTCGTCCCGGCGAAATAGGAGGCGTAGTAGAGCGCGTCCCCCTCCTGCCGCCAGGCCGGGAAGCCGGAAAAGAAGACGAGGGCCGTCGCATGGCCCATGAAGATCGCCTCGTTGGTGTAGGCGGGCCAGGCGAGGCGGAGCATCGTCGGCCAGGTGATGCGCCGGAACTTCCGGAACCCGGTCAGGCCGATGGAATCCGCCGCCTCAAGCTCCCCTTTCGGCACGTTGCGCAGCGCGCCGAGGAAGATCTCCGCCGAATAGGCCGCGGTGTTCAGCGTCAGCACGATCAGCCCGCCGAGCCAGGCGCGGGTGAACCAGCCGCTGTCGGCGGTCAGCGCGACGAAGCCGAGATCGATCGTCCCCACCGCTTTCGGCAGGAGCACGAAGGCCTCGTAGAAGAGGAAGAACTGGATGAAGAGCGGCGAGCCGCGGAAGATGAAGACGAAGGCGTCGCAGGGCGCGCGCACCAGCAGATTCCCGCTCGCCCGGCCGAGCGCCACCGCGGTGGCGAGGAAGAAGCCGAAGGCGATGGCGAGGAAGGTGAAGTAGAGGTTCCAGACCATGCCGGAGCCGATCAGCGCCGCCTGGTCGCAGAGCGTGATCTCCCCCTTCGGCAGCGCGCGACTGCCGAGGCCGATGGCCCGGAGCCCATATTCGGAGAAGCTTTCGGCGCAGGTTCTCACCGCGCCAGCCCCGCCGAAAAGCGCCGCTGGAGCCGGCCGAACACCCGCTCGCTCACCCAGGTGAGCGCGAGGTAGAAGACGAGCAGCACGATGAAATAGCCGAGCCGCCAGTCCCCGTGCGGATAGGCGTAGCGGGAGGTCTTCGCGCCGCCGAGCTCCTTCGCCCAGTAGACGATGTCGGGGATGCCGAGCAGGAAGAGGAGCGGCGTCGACTTGATGAGGATCATCCAGAGGTTGGAGAGACCCGGCAGGGCGTAGCGCCACATCTGCGGCAGGTGGATGCGGCGGAAGATCTGCGCCTTGCTCATCCCCACCGCCGCGCCGGCCTCAAGCTGCCCGGCCGGCACCGCAAAGAGGGCGCCGTGGATCACGTTGGCGGCGAAAGCCCCGAAGACGAGCATGAAGGCCAGCACCGCCAGCCCGAAATTGTAGGCGATGTGGATGCTCTGCGGCGCGGTCGAGAGCGGCAGCTTCGCCGCGGCGCAGACGACGAAATCCGCCCCACGCCAGACCGGCTCCGTCACCTCGGGGCAGAGCACGCGGTGGCGCGTGTATTCGAAGAGCTGGTCGAGCGCGAGCGGCACGAAGAGGAAGAAGAGGATGTCCGGCACGCCGCGCACCATCGAGGTGTAGGCGAGGCCGAGCCAGCGGAGCGGCGCGAAGGCGGCC
>CALFYQ010000093.1 GCA_937952085.1 uncultured Paracoccaceae bacterium
CTTTCCTACCCGATCCTCCGCGCCCGCCAGTACGAGCTCGACGGCTCGATCGGCTTCGAATACCTCAACTCGAACACCGACATCTCCAACGGCATTTTCCAGGTCACCGATGATCGGCTCCGTGTGGCGACGGCCGGGGTGAACGGCATCCGGCGCGACGAATTCGGCTACACCACCTTCGACGCCTCGCTGCGCGTCGGCCTCGGCATCCTCGACAACACGCCCTTCTCGCAGCCCGAACGCTCCCGCTTCGACGGGCGGAGCACGTTCACGCTGATCCGCGGCGAGGCGGAGCGGCTGCTGACCGTCAACGACGACATCAGCGCCCATTTCAAGCTCGGCGCCCAATACGCCTTCGACCCGCTCCTCGCCTCGGAGGAGTTCTCGATCGGCGGCATCACCTACGGCCGCGGCTTCGATCCTTCGGAATTCACCGGCGACCACGGCGTCGGCGTCGCCGCCGAGCTCCGCCACGCGCTCAACGTGATTCTCGACACCGTCGAGATTTCCGGAGAAGGTTATGGTTTCGTTGACTATGGATTCGTCTGGAACCGGGGGGCCGGGGAGCCGGCGCGGGAAGCGATCCTGTCAGCTGGCGGCGGGGTTAGGTTGTTCCTCCCAGAAGGGATTTACGTCGCTGCGGAACTCGCAGCGCCGGTCAACCAGCCGCTTCAGCGCATCGGCCGCAGCGGGGATCCGATCGGCGGCTCCAGATACTTCCTGACGTTGACGAAGAGGTTCTAGTTCGGGGGTGACGGCGATGGGCCTCGTGGCCGGGCGCAGGGCGAAGCGGCGGAGGCGCCTGCTCGGCGGCTCCGCCCGCGTCGTCGCCGCCAGCCTCGTCGCTGCCTCGCCCGCCGGCGCCGGGCCGCAGGGCGGCGTCGTCCGCGGCGGCGACGCCAGCATCGTCACCAACGGCCCCCGCACTACGATCCGGCAGAATTCGGACCGGGTGGTGATCGACTGGCGGAGCTTCGACATCGACGAGGGCGAGGCGGTCCGCTTCCTCCAGCCGGGCAAGAGCGCCATCGCCCTCAACCGGGTGCTGGACGGGCTCCCCACCAACATCCGCGGCCAGCTTCTCGCCAACGGCAATGTCTGGATCGTCAACCGCCACGGCGTCGTCTTCCACGCCGGCGCGCTGGCCGATGTCGGCGGCCTCCTCGCCACCACGGCCGACATCTCGAACGCCGACTTCATGGCGGGGAACTACCGCTTCGACCGGCCGGGCGCGCCCGACGCCAAGATCGTCAACGAGGGCGAGATCACCTTCGGCGAGGCCGGCCTCGCCGCATTCGTCGCGCCGGGGGTGGAGAACCGGGGCGTCATCGCCGGCCGGCTCGGCAAGGTGGTGATCGCCGGCGCCGAGACCTTCGCCATCGATCTCGCGGGGGACGGGTTCATGGCCTTCCCGGTCGCCGGCGGCGGCGCAAAGGCGGCGACCTCGGGGCGCATCTACAATCCGGGCGGCCACATCCTCATCACCGCCGCCTCGGCGCAGGGCCTCGTCGAAAGCCAGATCTCGGTCGGCGGCGTCGTCGAGGCGCGGACCGCAGAGATGAAGGAGGGCCGCATCGTCCTTTCCGGCGACGGCGCGGTGGAGGTGACCGGCGCGCTCGACGCCACGGGGCGCGGCGCCGGCGAGACGGGCGGCGCGTTCGCCGTCACCGGGCGAACGGTCCATGTCGCCGAGGGAGCCTCGATCGACGTCTCCGGCGTGGCCGGCGGCGGCGCGGCGATGATCGGCGGCGGCCCGAAGGCCGGCGGCCTGCCGGAGGCGAAGCGCGTCCTCGTCGAGAAGGGCGCGACGATCCGAGCCGACGCGACCGGACGCGCCGGCGATGGCGGCGAGATCGTTCTCTGGTCCGGCGAGGCGACGGCCTTCGGCGGCGCGCTCTCCGCCCGCGGCGGCGCGAAGGGCGGCGATGGCGGGTTCGCCGAAATCTCCTCCGCGGGCCTCCTCCGCTTCACCGGCGCGGCCGATCTCGCCGCCCCCTCCGGCGCCGAAGGGCTCCTCCTCCTCGACCCGACCAACATCGCCATCACCGCCGCCGGCGACGACGACGCCGAATTCGCCGATGGCGAGATCCTCTTCGGGGACCTTTCGGGCGACGATTTCACCCTCAGCGCCGCCGCGCTCTCCGCCGTCACGGCGGATGTCGTCCTCCAGGCGAGCAACGACATCACGGTCGACGCCGCCGTCTCCACCGCCTTCGGCCTCACCCTCCAGGCCGGGCGGGACATCGTCCTCAACGCGAACGTCAGCGCCGCCGCCCTCACGTTGGCCGCCGATTTCGACTTCTCGGGCCTCGCCGGCCCCGCGGCCGACGGGGTGGGGACGATCCGCTTCTCCGGCGGCGGCCTTTCGGGCGCTGGCGTCGCCCTCTCCGCCGGCGAGGCGCTCACCCTCGGCGACGTCGCCGCGACCGGCGATCTCTCCGTCGCGACGACCGGGGACGCCATCGCCCAGTCCGGCGGCGCCGCGCTTTCGGTCGGCGGCGCGCTCTCGCTCTCGGGAAGCGACATCGCCCTCGCCGCCGACGGCCCGCTCGCCCTCGGCCCCGTCGCCGCCAGCGGAACCCTCGCCCTCTCGGCCACGGGCGCGATCACGCAATCCACTGGCGCGATCACCGCCAGCGGCGCCGCGAGCGTCACGGCGCGTGACGGAGGGGCGCGCTTCGCCCTCACCCTCGACGCCGCCGCCAACAATTTCGCCTCCCTCGCCCTCGACGGCGGCGCGGTGACGATCCGGGACGCCAACGCCCTCGTCCTCGGCGCGGTGGACGCGAGCACGCTCAGCGTCACAGCAGGCGGCGCGATCACCCAGACGAGCCCGCTCTCCGTCTCCGGCGCCGCCGCCTTCGCCGCCCAGTCCGGCGGAACCCGCTTCGACGTGGCCCTCGCCAACGCCGCCAACTCGTTCGGCGGCGCCGTCGCGCTCACCGGCGCAAATGTCGACATCACCGACAACTCCTCCCTCGCGCTCGGCGCGGTCACCGCGACGACGCTCGACGCCGTCGCCGCCGGCGCGATCACCCAGAGCGCTGGCGCGACCGTAACCGACGCATCCAGCTTCACCGCCCAATCCGGCGGAACCCGCTTCGCCCTCACCCTCTCGAACGCCGCGAACGATTTCGGCGGCGCGGTCGCGCTGATCGGCGACGCAGTCACGATCCGCGACGCCAACGCGCTCGTCCTCGGCGCGACGACCGCCGCCTCGCTCAACGTCATCACGGGCGGCGCCGTCACGCAGACCGCCGCGCTCTCCGTGAGCGGAAACGCCGCCGTCGCCGCCCAGACCGGCGGAACGCGCTTCAACGTCACCCTCGCCAACGCCGCGAACGCTTTCGGGGGAGAGGTGGACCTGACTGGCGCCGCGGTCTCGATCCGCGCCGCCGGCGCGCTGACGCTCGGCCCGGCGACGGCCACGACTCTCACGGCGCAGGCGGGCGGCGCCATCGACCAGGCGGCGGCGCTCTCGGTCTCCGGCGCCGCCTCTTTCACCGCCCAGTCCGGCGCGACGCGCTTCGACGTGACGCTGACGAACGCCGCCAATGAGTTTGGCGGCGCCGTCGCGCTCACCGGCGCGAATGTCGATCTCACGGACGCGACGGCCATCGCCCTCGGCGCCGTCACGGCGACGACGCTCGACGTGGCGGCGGGCGGCGCCATCACCCAGACCGCGGGCGCGACTGTCGCCGGCGGCTCCAGTTTCACCGCCCAGTCCGGCGGCTCCCGCTTCGCGATCACGCTCTCGAACGCCGCCAACGATTTCGGCGGCGCGGCCGCGCTCACCGGCGGCGCGGTGACGATCCGCGACGCCAACGCGCTCACCCTCGGCGCCGTCGACGCCACGTCGCTCAACGTCACGGCCGGCGGCGCCGTCACGCAGAGCGCCGCGCTCTCGGTCACCGGCGCCGCCGCCGTCACGGCGCAATCCGGCGCGACGCGGTTCGACGTGACGCTGACGAACCTCGCCAACGAATTCGGCGGCGCGCTCGCCCTCACCGGCGCGAATGTCGACGTGACCGACGCCAGCGCGCTCGCCCTTGGCGCCGTGACCGCGACGACGCTCGACGTGACCGCCGCCGGCGCCATCACCCAGACTGCGGGCGCGACCGTGACCGGCGCCGCCACCTTCGCCGCGGACTCCGGCGGGGCCCGCTTCGCCGTCACGCTCGACAACGCTGCGAACGATTTCGGCGGGCCGGTTGACGCGCGGGGCGCGGCGATCTCGCTCCGCGACGCAAACGCGCTCGCGCTCCGCGCCATCGACGGGACGACGCTCACCGCCCGCGCCGGAACCAGCCTGACCGACACGTCGGGCGCGCAGATCGCCGCGACCGGCGCCGCCTCCTTCATTGCCGGGACGGACGTGATCCTCGACAATGACGGCGCGGGAACCCGGCTGAACGTGGGCGGCGCGCTCTCCGCCTCGGGCCGGGACATCACCCTCATCGCCGCCGGGGCCGTGGACGCCGGCGCCATCGCGGCCACGCGAGACCTGACCCTCGCCGCCCGCGGCGGCGCGATCGCCGACGGCGCCTCTGGCGCGGTCACCGTCGGGCGGGACGCCGATCTCGACGCGGCCGGCGCGATCCTCCTCGACAACGCCGGAAACGCCTTCGCCGGCGACGTGACCTTCCGCGCCGACGCGGCGGCGACGATCCGCGCCTCGGGCGGCCTCGCCGTCACGGACTCCCTCGCCGGCGGAAACGTCACCCTCACCGCCTCGGGCGGAGCTCTCTCAGTGGCCGAACTTTCCGGCGGCGCGGTGCTCGGCGTCGCCAGCGGCGCTGTCTCCGCCTCCGACATCTCCGCCGATGCGCTTACCCTTGGCGGCCTCGGCTCGACAGTGGGCGCCGCCGCCGCCGCGACCGGCGCCGTCTCGGTCGACGGCGCGATCATCGGGGCCGGCGGCGTCTCGGCCGCGAGCGGCTCGGAAGTCGCGCTGAGGGACCTTTTCACCTCCGGCGCGATCGCCGTCCGCGCCCCGGTCCAGCGCTATGTCTACGTCCGCTCCGACGCGCTCGCCTCGGGCGCGATCACCGATTTCAACGCCGGGATCGCCGGCGCCGCCGCCGATATCGACCTCCTGACGCTGGACCGGATGAGCTTCGGCGGCGACATCGCCGCCGCGGCCGGGGAGATCCGCTTCGGCTTCCTCCGCACGCTCTCGGGCGGCGATCTCGTCCTCACCGGCCTCACCGGGGATATCGCGAAGCTCGCCGACGCCGCCATCGACTATGCCGGCGCGGCCGGCTCCGGCACTTCCGTCGCGCTCCCCCGCTCCGCGGCGACCGCGAGCGCGCCCGATGCGGCCGGCGCCTTCTCCGATCTCGTCAACGCGGGCGGCGACATCCGGATCGACGCCGCCGGGTTCGCCGGCCTCACCCGCGGGTTCGACCCGGGCTCCGCCGCGCATCATGTCCGCCTCGGCGGCCGGCTCGACCTCGCCGCCGCCTCCGCCGCCGTCGAGACCGCCGAGGGCCTCGTCCTCGGCGCGACGGACGTGACGGGCGACGCCGCGCTCCGCTTCAACGCGGATTCCGGCCCCGGCGCCGGCGAGACGCTGAGCCAGGGCTCGGGCCAGACCCTCCGCGTCGGCGGCCGCCTTTCGGTCATATCCGGCGTCCATGGCGGCGCGCTCGACGGCGCGGAGCTTGGCGACGTGACGCTGGCGAATGCCGGCAACCGGCTCGGCGATGTGCGCCTCATCGCCCGCTCGGCGACGCTCCGCGACGATGACGGCTTCTCGATCTCCGGCGGCGCGCTCTCCGGCGCCTTGGCCATCGGTTCCGCCGGAACGCCGCAGGCCGGGGCCGTCTCGGTCACCGACCTCGCGGCGGGCGGCGCCGTGTCGGTGACGGCTGCGGGGGCCGTGACGCTCACGCGGGTCTCGGTCGGCGCGTCCGGGGCGGGGGCGCTGACCGTCGCATCGGGCGGCGCGCTCGCCGCGCGGGACGTTCGCGCCGCCGGCGCCGCCTCGCTCGACGCCGGCGCCGCCGGGACCGTCGAGCGTTTCTCCTTCAACGGGCTCGGCGTCGATGCCGCGGGCGCCCTGACGCTCCGCGACGGGAACGCCGGCGCGCTCACGGCGACCGCGGGCGCGGGCGCGACGCTCGCGAACCTCTCCCTCAGCCAGGGCGACGTGACGGCGGCGGGCGCCCTCTCGCTCGACGCGGTCCGCGCGAGCGGCGCCTTCGACGGCGCAGGCGCCTCGGTCTCGCTCGGAACCCTCGCCATCGGCGGCGCGCTGACGCTCGACGCCGTGGCAGGCTCGATCTCGCTCGCGGCGTCGCGGAACGCCTCGCCCGGCGCCGTCGCCGTCGCCGGGCCCGGCGCGCTTTCCTTCGGCCTGACCGACGCCGACACCAGCCTCGCCGTCACGGATACACTCGCCGCCGGCGCGGGCGCGACGCTCTCCCGAACCGCCTTCACCCGGCGGATCGACGTCTCCGGCGTGAGCGACCTCGCCGCCGCCGGCTCGATCCTTCTGCCGCGAGAGGCGGCGGAGCTCCACAACCGCTTCGCCGGCGCGGTGACGCTCGACGCCGGCGCCGCCGCCTCGGTCGCGACGCAGGATGCGCTCACCCTCGCCGCGAGCGATGTCGGCGGCGCGTTGACGCTCCTCACCAATTCCGACAATTCCGACTCCGCGAACGGCCTGACGCAGACCGGGGCGCTCACCGTCGGCGGCGCGCTCTCGATCTCGACCGGCGATCACGGCGGCGCGCCCATCGCCTCCGCCTCGATCCTAGGCGACGTGACGCTCACCGAGTCCGGCAACCGGTTCGGCGGCGCGGTCAGCGTGGTCGCGGACGACGCCGCGCTGGCGAGCCAGGAGGGCTTCACGGTCTCCTCCGCCCGGCTCGGCGGCGCGCTGACCGCGGACGTGTTCTCGAACGCCGCATCGGCCGCGCTTTCCGCCTCCGATGTCGAGGCCGCCGGCGCCGCGACGCTCCGCGCCGGCGGGCGGGTGACGCTGAACGGCCTCACCGCAGGCGGCGCGCTCACCGCCGAGAGCCGCGCCGAGGACGTCTCGGCGACCGGCGTAATCGCCGGCGCGACCACGCTCACCGCCGCCGACGACGTCACGCTGACGACCGCGACCCTCAGCGCGCTGGCCCTCGACGCGGCCGATGTCGCCACGATCTCCGGCCTCGCCGCCTCGGGCGCGCTCTCGGTCGAGGCCGCCACGCTCTCGCTCGACGGCGCCTCGGCGGGAACGACGAACCTCCAGATCTCCGGCGCCGCCACGCTGGACGCTCTCGCCTCCGGCTCCACCACCATCGCCGCCGGCTCCCTCACCTACCGGAACAGCACCTCCAGCGGCTCGATCTCCGCGACGGTCGGCGCCGCCGCGACGATCTCCAGCCTCGACATCGCTGGCGGCCTCAGCCTCTCCGCAGGCGCCGCCGCCTCGATTTCCGATGTAGACGTCGGCGGCGCGCTGACCGCGGCGAGCACGGGCGGCGATGTCACAGCCTCCGACATTGCGTCGGGCGCCGCCGCCCTCACCGCCTCGGGCGCCCTCACCCTGACGGACGCCTCGCTCGGCGCGGCGACCATTGCAGCCGGAGGCGCCGCGACCCTCGCCGATGTCGGCGCATCGGGGAGCCTCGCCCTCGCATCGGGCGGCGAGGCGCGGCTCACCCGGGTCACGGCGAGCGGGTCGCTGTCGGCGACCAGCACGGGCGGCGACCTGATCGGTCTCAACCTGACCGCCGGCGGCGCTACCCTCGCGGCGGCGGGCGACCTGACGTTGACCAACAGCGCCTTTGGCGCGACTGAGATCGACGCCGGCGGCGCGGCGACCATCACCGGCCTCGCGGCCTCTGGCGCCCTCGGCGTCGAGGCCGAGACCCTCGCGCTGGCCGGCGCGAGGGCGGGCGCGACGACGCTCGCGATCACCGGCGGAGCCGGGGTGAGCGATCTCGACGCCGGGCCGACGACCATCTCCACGGGCTCGCTCACGCTTCGAGACAGCGCCATATCCGGCCGTTTCGCCGCCACCGTCGGCGGCGCCGCGGCGCTCACGGAGCTTTCCGTCTCCGGCGTGACGCGGATCGCGGTCGGCGCGCGGCTCTCGCTCGACGACTTCGATCTCCGCTCCGTCAGCCTCCTCGCCGGCGGCGCCGCAAACCTGTCGGACGGCGCCGCGCGCGATCTCGGCCTCGTCGCGGGCGGCGACGCCGCGCTCGTCAATCTCCGGCTTCTCGGGCTCGACGCCGAGGCCGGCGGCGGCCTCAGCCTAGACGCAGCGACCATTGCGGCGGACGCCCGGCTCCTCGCGCGCGCCGGCGATCTCGGGCTTGGCGCGGCGGCGGTCGGCGGCGATCTGACCGCTGCGGCGCTCGCCGGCGACGTCTTCACGCGCGACAGCGATCTCCGGATGCGGCGGGTGGAGATCGGCCGGCCGGGCGGCGGCGCGGGCGCCGTGCTCGCCGCCGCCGACCTCGCCGGTCTCCTCGACGTCGCTGGCGAGACCCATGTCTTCGCCGCGGGCGACATCGCCCTCGTCGACGACGCCATCGGCGTGCGGGCCGACAACGATTTCCAGGGCGGCGTGACGGCCATCGCCGGCGGCTCGGTCATGCTGAACGACCGGAACGATCTCCTGATCGGCGCCTCGAACGGCGTGGCGATCCCGGGCGGCGGCCGGTTCGACATGAGCGGCGTCCGCGCCGGCGGCTCGCTTCGGGTCGAGGCGGGCGGGACGATCCGCGACGCCGGCGGCGCGCCCCGCGCCCGGCTCGATGTGGCGGGCGACGCGCTCTTCATCGCCGGCGACGACATCCTGATCGACAACGGCGTCCACGCCATCGGCGGCGCCGTCGCCGCCTTCGGCAGGAACGTGACGCTCTCCGAGGCCGGCTCGGTCGATCTCGGCCCGGTGCGGGCGCGCGGCGATCTCGCGGTGCTCGCCGGCGCCCGCGGCGCGACCGGAGACGCGGCGATCCGCCAGGTCGGCTCGGTCGACGTCGCCGACGCCGAGGCCGGCCTGCCCGCCGCGGCGGCGGCCGCCCCCGCCCGGCGCGCCGGCGCCATCGTCGTGTTCGGCGCCGCCGACTTCGCCACCGGGCTCGACGCCCGCCGCGGCCTCGGCGCGGCGGAGGCCGGCGCAGATCGGTCGCTCGTCCTCGACAACGCGCGCAACGCCTTCGGCGGCGTGATCTCGCTCCGCCGCATCGCCGGGAACGCGACGCTGGTGGAGGAAAGCGCGGCGGGCGCCGCCGGCTTCGGCGCCGCCCGGCAGGACATCGCCAACTGGGAAGTCGGCGGCTCCACCCGGCTGGTGACGACGGACGGGCTCGTCTTCCTCGGCCGCCTCACCTCGCTCGGCGACGAGGTCTTCTCGCCGGCGCGGCTGGCGCGGCCCGACGAGATCGCCTCCCGCCGTCAGGGCGAGGCGGGCCTCGGGCGGGATCTTCTCCGGCTCGGCCTCGGCGACGGAACCAGCTTCGCCATCGACACGACCGGCGCCGGCTTCGCCCCGGCCGGCGCCCCGGTGCGGTTCGACCGGCCGGTCGACGGGTTGAACGACCTCCCCTCGGTCGGCTCGCCCAGCATCGGGCCGGACCGGGCCAATCTCGGCGCGCTGACGATCAACGCCGGCCGGACCGGCGAGGTGCGGTTCCGCGATTTCGTCGGCGCGATCCATCCGCTCGGCCCGACCGACATCACCGGCGGCTCCTTCCTCGCGGGCGTCACCTTCGCCGAGGCGCTGCCGCCCGACGGGCCGATCGACCTGACGCCGGCCAGCCGGTTCCTCTTCGACGCCGCCGCGCCGGACGACTACTTCTTCGTCGGCGGCCTCCGCATCAACGTCTCGAACCGGCTCATGGCCTATACTCCGCCGGGGCAGGTGGACGTCTTCGTCAACGACGACGCGTATTTCGGCGTCAATACGCCTTCCTTCGTCTTCGGCGACGTCACCGCCCCGGCGCTGGCCTCCGCCTTCGGCTTCATCGTCAACACGCGGCAGCGCGCGGGCGGCCTCTTCCCGATCCCGCCGAGCCGCTCGCCGGAGTTCCAGTTCAACGACTGCGTCGTCGGCGACGTCTCAGACTGCACCAACATTCCGGTGCCGAACGTGGTGAACCAGGTGTTGATCGTCGCGCCGCCGGTGCTCGACATCGACGAGCAGGAGCTGCTCGAACTCTTTGGCAGCTTCGGCAACGAAGAGCTCTGGGGCGTGCCGCAGAGCTTCCTCTCCGACTTCGTGAACACGGATGCGCCATGCGGGCTGGGACAGACATGCTGAAAAAAGCCGCCATCGCCCTCGTCGCCGCGCTCGGCCTCGCCGCCTGCGCCGGCCCGGACCCGACGGACATCATCGCCGCCGACGGTCGCACGCCCGAGACGATCAAGCTCTGCAAGGAGGTGGACGTCCTCCTCCTCTCCGGTCAGCGGAACAGCTTCGGCCTCCGCTTCGCCGAGGCGGAGAACGCCTTCGCCGAGTTGATCTCGCTCTATAGCCTGAACGATATCGGCAAGGCCTGCCCCGGCCGGCCCTCGCAGGCCTTCATCCTGATGAACCAGGCGCTCGCGCATTCGAGCCAGGAGCGGTTCGCGACCGCGGACGGCCTCTTCGTGCGGGCCGAGGCGCTCCTCCGCTCCGGCGAGGGGATCGCGCCCGAGCGTCTGGCGCGGGAGCGCACGCTCCTGACCGCCTACCGCGCGCAGGACCTTCTGAACCGCTCCGCCGTGCTCGGCGCGCGGGAGCTTGCCGATGTCGCGGCCAGCGCCTTCCCCGCCGCGGGGGACGCCACCGCCTTCGGCTCCTCGCTCGACGATCTCCTGATCGGCGGCTCCGACGAAACCCGTCGTTCGATCATCGACGAAGCGTCGAACAGCCACGCCCGCGCCCATATCCTGCTTCTGGAGGGCGACCTGACGGGCGCGACCGAGGCGATCAACTACGCGCTCGACCTCGTCAACCTCGTGCCCCGCTCCGCCGCGCTCTACCGGCCGCGCTTCCTCGCCGAGCGGGCGCTGATCGACTACGAGAAGCGGGATTACGAGGCCGCGCGGGCGGACGCCTCCGAAGCCGCCGACAGTTTCGCGGCGCTCCTCCCCCGCTCGCCGCTCGAAGCGCGGGCGCGGGCGAGCCACGGCCGCGCCCTCGCCGCGCTCGGCCGCATCGAGGAAAGCCTTTCCGAATACGAGCGCGCCTTCCGCATCTACGAGGAAACGCCGGTCATCGTCGAGTACAAGGCGCTCTGGCCCTTCTTCCGGCTCGCCCTCACCCAGGCGGACGAAAGCCCGGCGCGCTCCGGCGAATACGCCGGCCGCATGTTCCGCGCCGCGCAGGTCATCCGCCGTTCGATCACCGCGCAGACCGTCTCGGGCGCCGCCGCGCTCCTCGGCCAGGGCTCCGGCGAGAAGGCTGAGGCCGTGCGGGCCTGGCGCGCCGCGGAGGAACGTTTCGCCACGCTGAAGGCGCTCCAGATCATCCAGCTCCAGGACCCGCTCAACCAGCGCGAACAGTCCGAGCGCCTCGCCCGCGAGGTCGCCGAGGCGGGCGCCGCGGTGGAGCGGCTCCGCGCGGCGCGCGACCGGGTCGCGCCGGAATACCAGTCCGCCATCTCCGCGCCGGTCTCGCTCGAGGAGGTGCAATCGGCCCTCGGCGAGGACGAGGCGCTGGTGCAGATCGTCTCCGGCGAGCCGCGCTCGATGATCTTCGTCATCACCAAGACGGACGCCGCCGCGCGGGCGGTGAAGGCGACCGAAGGGCAAGTCGCCACCCTCGTCGCCGCGCTCCGCACCGCCGTCCGGGTCAGCCGCGGCGGCACGGTGCCGACCTTCCGCGCCGATCTCTCCTTCATCCTCCACCAGCTTCTCTTCGCCGAGGTCGCGAAGGAGCTCGAAGGCCGGAAGCGCCTCGTCGTCTCGGTCTCGGGCGCGCTCCAGAGCTTCCCGCTCGAACTTCTCGTCACCGCGCCGCCGGGCGCCGCCGCCGGCTCCGCCTGGGCCGAGCGGGGGGATTATACCGGCGTCGCCTTCCTCGGCGCCGAGAAGGCGATCTCCTACGTTCCGAGCCCGCGGAACCTCGTCGACATCCGCCTCCGCTCCGGCGTCAGCGGCGCCAACCGCACCGTCGCCGCCTTCGGCGACTTCACCCCGGGCGTCGATCCCGAAAAGGTGCTCCGCATCGCGGACCTGCCGCCGAACTGCCTCGGCCTCGCCCGCGCCATCGACACGGTCGGCGGCCTTCCGGGCACCGAGGCGGAAGTGGCGGCGATCGGCGCCCTTTTCGGCGACCAGGCGATGGTCGCCACCGGCGCGGACTTCACCGAAGAGGCGCTGAAGGCCGCCTCCGAGGCTGGCGTCCTCCGCGATTTCCGCGCGCTCCATTTCGCCACGCACGGCATCCTCTGGCCCTCGCCGGACTGTTTTACCGACCCCGCGCTGACCGTCACCGCCACCGACGCGCCGGAGAGCGACGGCCTCCTCACCGCCACCGAGATCCGCTCCCTTTCGCTCGACGCGCAGCTCATCGTCCTCTCCGCCTGCAACACCGCCTCGACCTATCTCGCCTCGCTCGGCGGCGACGCGGCGGCTCAGGCCCGCGCCGCGCGGGACGCCAGGGCGCAGCCCGCCTCCGCCTCCCGCATCCTCCGCGAGAGCGGCGCCGGGGGCGAAAGCCTCTCGGGCCTCGCCCGCGCCTTTTTCAGCGCCGGCGCGCGAACCGTGCTCGCCACCCACTGGCCGGTGGCGGATGCGGAGACGACGCGGCTCGTCGCCGCCTTCTTCGAAGGGGCGAAGGACCGCGGCCTCTCCTTCTCGGAATCGCTTTCCGCCGCGCAGGACGCGCTACGCCGCACCCCCGCCACCTCGCACCCGTTCTTCTGGGGGCCTTTCGTCCTGATCGGCGATGGCGGCCTCCGGCTGACGGATGAGGGCCCGTCCTGACGCGCTGACCGGGAACCGCCCGCGCCGCCGGGCGTTTTCCGGGGATGAGTCACGCCGAAGCCAGCCCCTCCCGCGCCGCAGCCGAGAGCGCCGCCGCCGCGCCCGATGCGCTCGTCGACATCGCTGACAGGATCGAGGCCGCCGCCCGCGACGGCGAGCGGCTGACCGTGGCCTGCATCGTCGAGGCGATCGGCGAGCGGAGCCACGCCGCGCTCCTCCTCGCCGTCTCCGCCGCCGCGGCGACGCCGCTCTCCGGCGTGCCCGGCCTCACGGCGATATCGGGCGCGCTGATCGCGCTCATCTCGGCGCAGCGGCTGTTCCTCGGCGGCCCGCTCCGGGTGCCGGGCTTTCTCGGCCGACGTTCGGTCCCGGCCGGGCGGGCGCGCGAGGCGGCCCGGGCGCTCCGCCCCGCCCTCGCCTGGCTCGACGGCGCGACGAAGCGCCGGCTCGGCGCGCTCTTCCGCCCGCCGGCGCTTCAGATCGCGCTCGGCCTCTGCCTCGTCTCCGGGCTCGTCATGCCGTTCCTGGAGCTCATCCCCTTCACCGGCTCGGTGATCGCCTCCGCCGTCGCGCTGATCGCCGTCGCGCTGGCGACGCGGGACGGGCTCTTCGCCCTCTTCGCGGCGATTCCCTGGCTCGGCCTCGGCCTCCTCCTCCGCGGAATTCTCTAGGCCGGGCGCGCCGGGGGGCTCAGCCCATCCACTGGCTGACCGGAACGCCGCTTTCCTGCAGGGGCTGGCTCGCCACGTCGACCAGCGCCGGGCCGTCATGCGCCAGCGCGTCGCGGATCGCGCCTTCCACCGCCTCCGGGTCCTCGACCCGCCAGGCCTTCACGCCATAGGCCTCGGCGATCCGCGCGTGGTTGGAATGGGTGAAATCGACCGAGAAATAGCGCGCGCCGTAGCCCGATTGCTGGCTCGCCTTGATCCAGCCATAGCTGCCGTTGGCGAAGACGATCATCTTCAGCGGCACGCCCATCCGCGTCAGGGTCTCCATCTCGCCGACCGCGAAGCCGAAGCTGCCGTCGCCCATGACCGAGACGACCTGCGCCTCCGGCCGCGCGAACCAGGCGCCGATCCCCGCCGCCAGCGAGAAGCCGAGCGCGCCATGCGCCCGGTTGGTGATGAAGTGCCGCCCCGCAGTCGGAAAGCGGAAATAGCCGGAAAAATAGGGGCAGGGGGTGCCGGGGTCCGCCGCCACGATCCCGTCCGCCGGCAGGTGTTTCTGCAGCGCCGCCAGAACCCGCTCGGGCCGGATCGGCCGTTCGGTCGAGCGGGCGAGTTCGTCGAATCGGGCCCATTTCTTCGCCCGCATCGCCTCGAGCCGCAGCGCCGCCGCGCCGCCCGGCCGCGCCGCGAGCCGCCCGAGAAGCGCGGCGAGAACCAGCTTCGCATCCCCCACCACGCCGGCGTCGCAGCGATAGTTCGCGCCTACCACCATCGGGTCGATGTCGATATGGACGATCTTCACGCTCCGCGCCGGAACGCGCCAGTTCTCGGTCGTCGTGGAGCCCGCCCGGCAGCCGATGAAGATGACGCAATCGGCCTCCTGCACCACCTCCCGCGTCGCCTCGACGCCGCCATTCGCGCCGACGACGCCCACCGCGAGCGGGTGATCGTCGGAGATCGCGCCATGGCCCGAAACGGTGGAGGCGACCGGCGCGTCGAGAAGGACGGCGAGCGCCTCCAGCTCCTCCATCGCGCGGGAGATCACGACGCCGCCGCCGGAGATGATGACAGGCCGCTTCGCCCCGGCGATCACCTCGGCGGCCTCGGCCACCATCTCCGGGTCGCCGCCGGTGCGGAAGGCGGGGAAGGCGCCGTGCTGCGGCTGCGCCCAGATCTCGGCGCGGTCCAGCTCCTGCTTCTGGAGGTCGTAGGGAAGGGCGACATGCGCGGCGCCGGGTCGGCCCGTTGTCGCCGCGCGGAACGCCTTCCGAAAGCTCTGCGGGATCTGCGCGGCGTGGTCGATCGTGCCTGCCCATTTCGTCAGCGGGCGGAACATCGCGGTCTGGTCGAGCTCGGTCAGCGGGTACTTGCCGCGCGAGGTGACCGGCACGTCCGAGGTGATGGCGACGACGGCGGAGGAGCTTTCGTTCGCCTCCACCACGCCCGGCAGGATGTAGGTCGCGCCGCCGCCCGACGGGCCCTCGCAGACGCCGACCCGCCCGCTGACCCTTGCATAGGCGTCCGCCATGTAGCCCGAGGAGCGCTCGTCGCGGGAGAGGATGTGCGTCATTCCGTGGTCGAGCCGCGCGAGCGCGTCATAGAAGGGGAGACTGGTGTCGCCGCAGAGGCCGAAGACGTGCTTCACCCCGTGCGCCTGAAGGCTCAGCACCGCCGCCTCGCCGCCGGTCACCCGGTCGTTCCGCCCCGCGTCGCTCGCCATCCCGTCCTCCTCCGCCGATGCCGCCGCATGGGATCGGGCCTCGGGCCCGGCCTGTCAACGCGGGGCGCCGCCGCCGGCGGACTTTTCAGGGTGAAAGCCGGGGCCAGGCGCCTGAGCAAAAACGGAAATTCACTAGTTGGAATGCGTCAGGCGGGG
>CALFYQ010000094.1 GCA_937952085.1 uncultured Paracoccaceae bacterium
ATGGCGAAGTTGTTCATCATCGCCCGGAAGGCGGCGCCTTCCTTGTGCATGTCGATGAAGATCTCGCCGAGCCGGCCGTCATCGTATTCGCCGGTGTGGAGATAGACCTTGTGGCCGCCGACCACCGCCTTCTGGGTGTAGGACTTGCGGCGGTCCGGCAGGCGCTCGCGCTCCCGCTTCCGGGCGATCTCGCGCACCACCACCTTCTCGACGATCCGCTCGGCGATGACGGCCACCTTCTCCGGCGTCGCCTCCTCCGCCAGATCCTCGTCCTCGATCAGCGAGGCTGCGAGCGGCTGGGAGAGCTTGGAGCCGTCCCGGTAGATCGCGTTCGCCTTCACGCCGAGCTCCCAGGAGAGCCGGTAGGCCGCCTTCACGTCCTCCACGCCCGCGTCGTTCGGCATGTTGATGGTCTTGGAGATGGCGCCAGAGATGAAGCTCTGCGCCGCCGCCATCATGCGGATGTGGCTCTCGACCGAGAGATAGCGCTTGCCGATCCGGCCGCAGGGCGAGGCGCAGTCGAAGACCGGCAGATGCTCCGGCTTCAGGCCCGGCGCGCCTTCCAGCGTCATCGTCCCGCAGACATAGGCGTTCGCCGCCTCGATCTCCTGGCGCGAGAAGCCAAGGGCGCGGAGGAGGTCGAAGCCCGGGGCCTCCATCGCCGCCTGTTCGAGGCCGAGGCAATCCCGGCAGAACTCGGCTCCGAGCGTCCACTGGTTGAAGACGAAGCGGATGTCGAAGGCGGAGCCGAGCTTCGCCTCGACCTTCTCCAGCGTCGCGGCGTCGAAGCCGCGCTCGGCGAGGCTCCGGTGGTTCACCCCCGGCGCGTCCTTGAGCGTGCCGGCGCCCACCGCATAGTCTACGATCGCCTGCGCGGAAGCCTCGTCATAGCCGAGCTTGGCCAGCGCCTTCGGCACCGAGCGGTTGATGATCTTGAAGTAGCCGCCTCCGGCCAGCTTCTTGAACTTCACCAGGGCGAAATCGGGCTCGATCCCGGTCGTGTCGCAGTCCATCACCAGGCCGATGGTGCCGGTCGGCGCGATCACCGTCGCCTGCGCGTTGCGGTAGCCGTGCTTCTCGCCGAGTGAGAGCGCCCGGTCCCAGGCCGCCTTCGCCGCCGCGATCAGCCGCTTGTCCGGGCAGGAGGCGTGGTCGAGCGCCACCGGCTTCGTCGCCACCTTGTCGTAGCCCGCGGTCTCGCCATAGGCGGCGCGGCGGTGGTTCCGGATCACCCGGAGCATGTGCTTGGCGTTCTTCGCATAGCCCGGGAAGGTCCCAACCTCCGAGGCCATTTCCGCCGAGGTGGCGTAGGCGACGCCCGTCATGATCGCCGTCAGCGCGGCGCAGAGCGCGCGGCCCTCGGCGCTGTCATAGGAGAGGCCCATCGTCATCAGGAGGCCGCCGATATTGGCGTAGCCGAGCCCGAGAGTGCGGAAGTCATAGCTCCGCTTGGCGATCTCCGCCGAGGGGAACTGCGCCATCAGCACCGCGATCTCCAGCGTCACCGTCCAGAGCCGGGAGGCGTGCTCATAGCCTTCGAGATCGTACTTCCCGTTCTTCTGGAACGCCAGAAGGTTCATGGAAGCCAGATTGCAGGCCGTGTCGTCGAGGAACATGTATTCCGAGCACGGGTTCGAGGCGCGGATTGCCCCGTCTTCCGGGCAGGTATGCCAGTCGTTCACCGTGTCGTGAAACTGCACGCCCGGATCGGCGCAGGACCAGGCGGCGAGCGCCACCTTCTCCCAGAGATCCCGCGCGTTCACTTCCTTGGCGACCTTGCCGTCGGTGCGGCGGATCAGCTTCCAGCTTTCGCCTGTCTCCACCGCCTTCAGGAACGCGTCGGTGACGCGGACGGAGTTGTTGGAGTTCTGCCCGGCGACGGTGAGATAGGCCTCGCCGTCCCAGTCGGTGTCGTAGACCGGGAAGGTGATCCGGTCGAAGCCCTGCGCCGCGAACTGCAGCACCCGCTTCACATAGGCCTCCGGGATCGAGACCTTCTTCGCCTCGCGGATCGCGGTCTTGAGCCCGGCGTTGGTCTTCGGGTCGGTCGCATCCTCGATCCGGCCGTCCCAGGCGCGGATCGCCGCCATGATGGCGGAGAGCTTTTCGGCGTGCATCTTCGAGCCGGCGACGAGGGCGGCGACCTTCTGCTCCTCGGTCACCTTCCAGTCAATGAAGGCCTCGATGTCGGGGTGATCCATGTCGCAGATCACCATCTTCGCCGCGCGGCGCGTGGTGCCGCCCGACTTGATCGCGCCCGCCGCACGGTCGCCGATCTTGAGGAACGACATTAGGCCGGAGGACTTGCCGCCGCCCGCCAGCCGCTCGTTCTCGGCGCGGAGCGAGGAGAAGTTGGTGCCGGTGCCGGAGCCGTACTTGAAGAGCCGCGCCTCGCGGACCCAGAGGTCCATGATGCCGCCCTCGTTCACGAGGTCGTCCTGAACGGACTGAATGAAGCAGGCATGCGGCTGCGGCCGCTCATAGGCGGAGCCGGACCGGGTCAGCGCGCTGGTCTCGTGATCGACGTAGAAATGCCCCTGGCCCGGGCCGTCGATGCCATAGGCCCAGTGAAGGCCCGTGTTGAACCACTGTGGGGAGTTCGGCGCCGCCATCTGCGTCGCCAACATGAAGCGCATCTCGTCGTGATAGGCGGCGGCGTCCGCCTCGGAGGAGAAATAGCCACCCTTCCAGCCCCAATAGGCCCAGGCGCCGGCGAGCCGGTCAAAGACCTGCCGCGCGTCCATCTCGCCGCCGAACCGCTCCGCCTCGGGCAGTTTCGCCAGCGCCTTCTCGTCTGGGATCGAGCGCCAGAGGAACTCGGGAACGCCCTTCTCCTTCACCTTCTTGAGTGCGGCGGGCACGCCGGCCTTGCGGAAATACTTCTGCGCCAGAACGTCGGACGCCACCTGGCTCCACGCCTCCGGCACGTCCACGCCTTCCAGACGGAATACGATGGAGCCGTCCGGGTTGCGGATCTCCGACACCGCCTTGCGGAACACGATCGCGGCATAGGGGGAGGCCCCCGACGTGGTGAAGCGACGCTCGATCTTCATCCTCAAGTCCCCTCGGCGCCTCTTCGGGCGCATGTCTGCGCGCGCTCCGATCACGTGCCGGTGCGCTCTTGTGGGCCGCCGCCGAAAGGCGCCAGCATCTCTGTTCTGATCCCGCCTCAGTGGCCCCACATCTAGAGGTCCGCATCGGCCCGGGACGCAAACTCTGGTTCACAGCACCGTCATGGTCAACACTCTTTTTAGACCTCCCCACAAGATTTTGGGTCTTGACGGGCCGATGGCCCCATGGGTGGTTGAACGAACACGGAACACATCGTTTACGGCAGGGCCCGGCGCCACATTTTGCGGCGCCGGAGTCGAAAACCGCGCCGCGCATGTCGCACATCCGCGCGCACCGGCCCGCGCCTGCGGAACAGGCTCCGAAAACGCCCCGGAGCGCGCCGCCATGTTCGCCACGCCCGCCTTCGCCGCCGAGCTCGAAGCCGTGATGCGCCCTGTGGAGCGCGCGAGGGGCCTGCCTAACGCGCTCTACGCATCGCCCGAGGCGCTGGCGCTCGAGCGCGATAAGGTCTTCCATTCCGGCTGGGCCTCGATCGGCTTCGGCGCGGACATTCCGGCGCCGGGAGACGTCGCGCCGATCGACTGGCTCGGCGCGCCGCTCCTGATGGCGCGGGACCGGGACGGCGAGGTCCGCGTCTTCGAGAATGTCTGCCGCCACCGCGGCATGATCCTCGTCGAGGAGAGGCGGAACTTCGGCGGGGTGATCCGCTGCCCTTACCATTCCTGGTGTTATTCGCTGGACGGGAAACTCCGCGCCACGCCCCATGTCGGCGGCCCCGGCGTCAACAGGCACGAGGCGATCGACCCGGCCGCGACCGGGCTCACAGAGGTCCGCTCCGCCCTCTTCATGGACGTCGTCTTCGTCAATCTCGACGGCAAGGCGCCCGATTTCGCGGACTGGTCCGCCGGCCTCCGCGCCCAGATCGGCGACTTCGCCGACCGGCCGATCTTCCACGGCGGCCCCGAAAGCGGCTTCGCCTTCGATCTCAACACCAACTGGAAGCTCGTCGTCGAGAACAACGCCGAAAGCTACCACCTGCCCTGGGTGCATCCCGGCCTCTCCGCCTATTCGCGGCTCGAAGACCATTACCACCTGCCGGAGCGCGGCGGGTTTTCCGGCCAGGGCACCAGCGTCTACGCGCCGGATTACGGCGCCCTGCCCTTCCCGGATTTCCCGGCCCTCGACGGGCGCTGGGCGACGGCGGCGGAATATCCCTGCTTCTTCCCCAACACGTTCTTCGCGGTTCACCGGGATCATGTCTGGGCCGGCCACCTCGCGCCCCGCGCCCATGACCGCACCGTCGAGCGGATCGAGATCTACTACACGACCGAGGAGGCCGCGCGGAGCGACCGCTTCGCCGCGCTCCGGGCGGAGAATGCGAAGCGCTGGCGCTCGGTGCTGGCGGAGGACGTCTTCGTGACGGAGGGAATGCAGCGCGGCCGCGGCGCGCCCGGCTTCGCTGGCGGCGTCTTCTCCCCCGCGATGGACGCGCCGACCCACGCCTTCCACGCCTGGATCGCAGCCCGCCTCGCCGCCTGAAATGGACGTGGCGGCGCTCGACGCCGAACTCCGGCGCCTCCACGGCGACTGGTCCGCGGCCAAGCGCCTTTCGGAGCTTCACGAGGCCTCCGCCGCGCTCGCCACCGATGCGGGCGCGCGCCGTTTCCGCCTCACCCAGGCCTGGATCTTCGCTCTCGTCGCCGGGGAGGAGCCTCGGATCCAGCGGCTCGAAGCCGCGCTTCGCGGCCTCGGCGGGCTCTGACAGGCTGGCGCGGGACAGGGCCGGGCCCTAGATTGGCGGCGGAAGCGTTGACGAGGCCGCCCGCATGAACGTCCTGACCCCGTTCCGCGCCATCGGTTGGGCCGCGGGCGTGTTCGGCTCCGAAAAGTCCTTCCTCGCCAACCCGATCATCGGCTCGCGCCGGCTGAACGAGATGGGTCTCCACCGCGCCCGCGTCGCCGCCGCCGCGCGTATGGGCGCATTCCGCCGCCGCCTGATGACCGACGTGCCGGAGGCCGACCGCGCCGCCTATGACCGGGACGGGTTCGTCATCCGTGAGAACTATCTGCCGGACGACCGGTTCGAACGGCTCCGCGCCGAGATTTTCGGCCAGCGGCACCCGTGCCGCGAAATGCGGCAGGGCCAGACCGTGACTCGGATGATCCCGATCACCCTCTCCGCCCGGCGCCGCATGCCGGAGGCGCTGAAGACGGTGCGGGACCGGCGGCTGAACCGGCTGGTCGGCTATGTCGCCGGGCGGAGCGGGGAGCCGCTCCATACCGTGCAGACCGTGATC
The DNA here is from genome assembly GCA_937952085.1 of uncultured Paracoccaceae bacterium. GTDB lineage: Bacteria > Pseudomonadota > Alphaproteobacteria > Rhodobacterales > Rhodobacteraceae > Pikeienuella. Next base: position 5,370 of record CALFYQ010000094.1, read on the forward strand.
GCCTCGCCGGATCGCGGCCCGGCCGACCCGCAGACTGCGCTCCACGCCGACACGTTCCACTCCACCGCGAAGTTCTGGCTCTTCCTCCATGACGTGACGGAGGAGGACGGGCCCTTCATGTTCGTCCCCGGCTCGCACCGGCTGACGCCCGAGCGCCTCGCCTGGGAACACGAGCAGAGCCTGACGGCGCGCGACCCGAAGCGCGGACATCACGCGCTCGGCTCCTTCCGCGTCCGCCCGGCCGATCTCGATCGGCTCGGCTACGGCCAGCCGCGGCGCGTGCCGGTGAAGGCGAACACGCTCGTCGTCGCCGACACCTACGGCTTTCATGCCCGCTCGCCCTCGGCGAAGCCGACCGTGCGGGTGGAGCTTCACGGCCTCCTCCGCCGAAACCCGTTCCCGCCGTGGAACGGCATGGATCTCCAGTCCCTGCCAGGAATCGCCGGCCGGCAGTTCGACCTCCATTTCGCTTGGCTGGACCTTCTGGGCCGCCCGTCGATCTGGAAGGATGTCGGCACGATCGACGTGGACGCCCCCGCCACGACCTGAGGGAGAGGCCTAGACCGCCAGAAGCTCCGCCCAGAGCCGGCGCTGGGGCGCCGGGTCGTCGAGCCTCCGCGCCAGCGCCACGGCCGCCTCCGCCATCGCGGCGAGCCGCGCCCGGTCCGCCGCCAGCGCATCCAGCGCCGCAGCCCAGGCCGTCGGATCTGGCGGCAAGGCGCGCCCCGCCCCCGCCGCCTCCGCCAGCGCCGCGCCCGGCCAGGCCGCAGGGTAGAGCCCGCCCGCCCCCGCCAGCGCGTGCTCGGTCAGCTTGTTCAGCGAGCGCGCCGCGTTGAACGGCGTCTCCGCGAGCGGATAGAGCGCAAGATGGAGCCGGAGGCCCGGCAGCGCCGCCTTCCAGTCCCGCCACCCCATCGGCGGCAGCGCCCTCACGCGAGGGTGGCCGATCAGCGGCGCATGTCCGCCCGCCACGACCAGTTCCGCCTCGGGCCGGCGCTCCAGAAACCGGCGAAGCGACTCTGCGAGCGGCGCCAAATCCGGCCCGTGCACCTGGCTGCCGAGAAACCCCACCCTGAGCGGCCCCCCGTCCGCATGGTGCGAGAGGTCCGGAAATGGCAGGCCCCAGAACGGGTCGAGCCGCCGCACGTCGAGCCCCGGCGCCCGCGCCCGCAGCATCTCCGCCAGCGCGTCGGAGGAGGCGACTGCCGCCACGGCCCGCGGCAAGAGCCGATCCGCCGCCGCCCGCTCCACATGGTCGAGCTTGAACCGCCAGTAGCGGGACAGCGCCGCGTCCGCGCCTTCGAGATCCACCGCGTCGTCGATCAGGTAGACGAGCCGCGCCACCGGATCGCGCGGCGCGCGCGCCTCGTGCCGCACCACCAGCCGCGTCGTCGCCGAGGCGAAGACCGTCGGCGCGAGCCGCCGCACCCGGCCTTCCGCCAGCCAGTCGGCGCAGGCATGGCCGAAGTAGAGGTCGGCCGTCGGCGAGTTCCGGGTGGTCAGTACTAGGGCGATGAGGCGGCCGAGCATGGCCGCGCCTCAGCGACGGTCCTTGATGTTGTAGGCGACCATCACCAGCACCACCCAGCCCATGAAGAGGAACAGCGTCACAAGCGCCCCAAGCGTGTAGCGCTCGGGATATTGCGGCGTCTGCGCCAGGGTCGGGGCGACATGCGCGGAGAGATAGCGGTGCTGCCGGCGGGCGCTCGTCTTCGCCGCCTCGTAGGAGGCGAGCGCCGCGGCGTAGGCCCGTTCGGCGAGCTCGCGGTCGACGGTCAGCTCCTCGAACTTGCTGATCGAAGCGGAGAGCGCGCCGGCGCCCTCATCCTCGCCCGAAAGCCGCGCGCGTTCCTGCGCCACAGCGTCCTCCAGCGCGCGTATGCGCCGCTCGGCCGCCTGCACGCGGGAATCGCCCGGGCGCGCAAACTGGTTGAGCTGGTCGAGCCGGAGCCGCTCGTCGGTCAGGCTCGCCTCGAGCTCGCCGATCCGCCGCATCATCGCCTGCAGATCCAGGGTCGGGTCGACCCGCTGGTCCACCGCCCGCAACTCGGCGAGACGAAGCCGGGTCTCGCGAAGATTGCTTGTCGCCTCCTCGAGCGAAAGCCGCGCGTCGCGCACCGCGTCTTCCCGCCGCTCTTCCGAGAGACGGTTGATCAGCTTGGTGCTTTCCGCCAGCACCGCCCGGGCGATGGTCTGCGCGTCCTCCGGCGTGAAGGCCCGCGCCTCGACCTCCACGATGCCCGCGTTGAACGCGACGCGAACCATCCACTTCCAGTAGTCCGCCAGCGCCTCGATCGACGGGTCGTCGCCGAGCGAAAACCACCAGTCCTCCGGCGCCGCTTTGTTGAACATGGTCCGGAGGTCGATCTGGTCCTGCAAGGTCTGCACGAGGTTCTGGCTCTGGATGAAGCCGTAAAGCACCTCCGCGTCGTCCGCCCCGCCGGTCGCGCCGGAGCCGGCGAAAAGCGAGCCGAGCGAGGAGAGCGTCGGCCCGTCCTCGGACTGGATCGTGAAGGCGAGCTGGGAGGCGAACTGGTCCGCCGCCCGCTCGTGGAGATACCAGTTGGCGTAGCCCGAGGGCCCGACCACGATCGCGAGAAAGCTGAGAAGCACCAGCCAGTGCCGCCGCTGAAACCGCGCCTCCCGCCGCCGGCGCGCGCCGGCGCGCTGCGGCCCGCCCGCTCGCCGCGTCAGGGCCCGGGGGGCGCCGGCCTGCGCCGCGACCGGTCCGCCCTTGTCGGCGGACACCATGCCGCGCCGGCCCTGCCGCGCCGGCGGCGCGTCGGCGAAGCCCGCGTCGGCGGTTCCGGCTTCGGCGGTTCGGTCGCTCATGCGGCGCTCCGGAAGCGCGGGCAAGCCGCCCGCGCCCGTTCTATGGGCCTTCGGGCCGGCTTCCGCAAGGCGACAGCGGCGCGCGGGCGAAGCCGGAGGACGCGACGCGGGGGCGCCTTGCCGGGCCGCGGCCGCCGCGCTATCGCCGGTTACCGGCGCGCCGCGCTTGCGCGCCATCGGCGGAGAAACGGATGCCGAGCTTCGTGAATCTCCGGGTCATCGTCGCGCTGATGATGCGCGAGATGTCCACAAGATACGGCCGTTCGGCGGGCGGCTATCTCTGGGCGCTGCTGGAGCCGGCGGGGATGATCCTCATCCTCGCCATCGTCTTTTCGCTTGCACTGCGTACGCCCTCGCTCGGCAGCAGCTTCGTGCTGTTCTACGCCACCGGCTACTTCGCCTTCCATTTCTATGTCGAGCTGAGCAGCTTCGCGGCGAGCGCGATCAACATGAACCGCCCGCTGCTGACCTATCCGCGGGTGACGCCGATCGACGCGATCATCGCCCGCGCCCTCCTGCAGTTCTTCACCCTGGCGGTGGCTGCGATCATCATCCTGAGCGGCATCGTCGCCTGGGAGGAGGTCTATACGGTCTATGACTTCGTCGCGATCATCAAGGCGGCGGCCTATTCCTCGCTCCTCGGCGTCGGGGTCGGCTCCACCAATGCGGTGATCTTCGCGTTCTTCCCCACCTACATAAATGTCTACCGCATCCTGACCCGACCGCTCTTCCTGATCTCGGGCGTCATCTTCACCTATGAGGAATTGCCGGGCGTCGCGCAGGACCTGCTCTGGTGGAACCCGATCCTTCACTGCGCCGGGTTGATGCGGCGCGGCTTCTATCCCACCTACCACGCCAGCTATGTCTCCGAACTCTATGTGGTCGGGCTGGGGCTCGGGTTCCTGACGATCGGCCTCTTCCTCGTCTGGGCGAACAAGACCTACCTGATCGAGCAGAGCTGACGGCCCGATGATCGAACTCAGGAACCTCACCAAGATCTACCGCACCAAGGGGGTTCGGAAGATCATCTGCGAGAACGTGAACCTCACGATCCCGCGCGGGCGGAGCCTCGGCCTTCTCGGCCGCAACGGCGCCGGGAAGTCCACGCTGCTGCGGATGATCGCCGGCACGGTCCAGCCGGATTCCGGCCGGATCTACCACAAGGGGGCGATTTCCTGGCCGCTCGGCTTCTCGGGGAGCTTCCACGCCCTCCTTTCCGGCGCGCAGAACGTGCGTTTCGTCGCGCGCATCTACGGCTGCGACCCGGACGAGCTGATCGCCTATGTCGCGGATTTCTCCGAGCTCGGCGAGGCGCTCTTCATGCCGGTTAACACCTATTCCAGCGGCATGCGCGCGCGGCTCGCCTTCGGCGTCTCGATGGGGATCGCCTTCGACTACTATCTCGTGGACGAGACCACCGCGGTCGGCGACGTCAACTTCAAGAAGAAGTGTCGCGCCGTCTTCGCCGACAAGCTCTCCGGCTCCGACGTGATCATGGTGTCCCATTCCACCGGCGTCCTGCGCGACTATTGCCAGGCCGGCGCCGTGCTCGAGGATGGCAGAATTACATATTTCGAGAACATCGAGGACGCGATCGAGCAGCACGAGGCGAACATGGCGGCGCGGTGAGAGCCGCGGTGGCGACGCCGCGCCTCGCGCGCTAGACTCGCGCCGGTCCGAGGGGGAAGGCGAAACCATGGCGGATGGCACATCGGCGGCCCCGAGCGCCTATCTCGCCCGTCTCGCGAGCTTCACGCCAGATATCGTGCTGCGCGACGCGCGCGCCGGCGGCCGCCCGCTCACCGAGGCGAAGGCGGAGCGGATCGAGGCCGCCGCGCTCTTCGTTGACGTCGCCGGCTTTACCGCGCTGACCGAGACGCTGGCCAAGCGCGGCGCCGCCGGGGCGGAGGACCTGACCCGCCTCCTCAACGCCTATTTCAGCCGGCTGATCGACGCGGTGATGGACCGCGGCGGCGACATCGTGAAATTCGCCGGCGACGCCATCGTCGCGATCTGGCCCTCAGATGCGGAGGAGCCGCTGGCCCGGGCCGTCCGCCGCGCCGCGCTCTGCGCGCTCGACGTCGCCACGAGGCTGAACGACTTCGAAGTGGCGGAGGGCTTTCGCCTCCGGGTGAAACTGGTCGTCGGGGCGGGCGAGCTCACCGCCTCCCGGCTGGGCGGCGTGTTCGACCGCTGGGAGCTCCTGATCGCCGGTGACGCGCTCCGCCAGCTCGGCCTCGCCGGGGATCACGCCCGCCCGGGCGACGCCATCCTCTCCACCGAGGCCCGCGCGCTCCTCGGCGACGACGCCGCGGGCGAGGAAGCGCCGGACGGCGCGCTCCGCCTCCATGCGCTGGCCGGCGCGGAGCCGCCGCCGAAGGCGTCGCCGGCGCCGCCTACCCCCGCCTCGGCCGCCGCGATGCGCGCCTTCGTCCCCGCCGCGGCGCGCACCCGGCTCGAACTTGGCGAGATGGGCTGGCTCGGGGAGCTCAGGCCGCTTTCGGTCCTCTTCGTCAACCTGCCCGATTTCGGGGTGGAGACGCCGCTCGACCAGGCGCAGGCGGCGATGCGGGCGATGCAGCTCGCGCTCTACCGGTTCGAGGGCTCGATCAACAAGATGAGCGTGGACGACAAGGGCGCGTCCCTCGTCGCCGCCTTCGGCCTTCCGCCGCTCGCCCATGCCGACGACCCGGAGCGCGCCGTGCGCGCCGCGATCACGCTCCGCGAAGGGCTGGAGGCGCTCGGCCTGCACGCCTGGATCGGGGTGACGACCGGCTCCGCCTTCTGCGGCGTCGTCGGCTCCGAGCGGCGGCGCGAATACACGATCATGGGCGACATCGTGAACCTCTCGGCCCGGCTGATGGCGGCCGCGAAGGGCGGCAAGACCGGCCCCGCGGTCGAGGGCGGCATGCTGGTCGACGCGCCGACCCGCGCCGCGGCGCGGCGGCTCCGCTTCGAGACGCTCGAGCCGGTGATGGTTAAGGGCAAGGCCGACCCGGTGGAGATCTTCCGCCCGCTCGCGCCCGAGACGCGGATCGAGGCCGTGCCGGCCGATGCGCGCCGCGCGGTCCGCATCGTCGGCCGCGCCGAGGAGCGGGCGAAGCTCAAGTCATTCGTCGCGCGGCTGGCCGAGACCGGCGCGCCCGCGCGGCTCCTCCTGCTTGGCGAGGGCGGGCTCGGCAAGTCCCGCCTCCTTCAGGAGGCGGCCCGTCTTGCGGGCGAGGCCGGGGCGGCGGCGCTCGTCGGCGGCGGCGACCCGATCGAGGCGCACACGCCCTACCGCGCCTGGCGCACGGTCTTCGCCGCGCTCCTCGACGATCCCAGCGCGCCGGATGACGACGCCCGCTGCGCCGCCGCCCTCGCGCGCCTTCCGGCAGAGGCCGAGGCGGTGCGGGACGCGCCGCTTCTCGAAGCCGTCCTGCCCTGGGGCTGGCGCGACAACGAGGCGACGGCGAACCTCTCCGGCCCGGCCCGCGCCGCGCGCACCCGCGCGCTTCTCCTCCGCCTCCTCCGCGCCGCCGCGACAAAGCCGCTGCTCCTCGTCCTGCGCGACGCGCAGTGGATGGATTCCGCCTCGCTGGCGCTCCTGCGCGCCGCTGCGGATCTCGACGCGCCGATCGGCCTCCTGGTCTCGGCCCGCTCCGCCGAGGCCGCCGAGGATGCGGGGGACTGGGCGGAGTTCCTCGCCATGCCCGGCCTCGGCCGGATCGAGCTTGGCCCGCTCGACCCCGCGGCGATGGCGGAGCTGGTGCGCCGCCGGCTCGGCGCGAAACGGGTCGCCCCGGCTCTTTCCGACTTCCTGGTGGAGCGCGCCGAGGGCAACCCGCTCTATGCCGAGGAACTGGCGCTCTCCCTCCGCGAATCCGGCGTGGTCGAGGTCGCCGAGGGAGAGGCGCGGATCGCCGCCGGCCGCGAAGACCCGTCCGGCTGGCGCCTCCCCGCCACGATGGAAGGGCTGATCGCCGCCCGCATCGACCGGCTGAAGCCGGACGAGCAGGTGACGATGAAGGCCGCGAGCGTGATCGGCCGCGTCTTCGAGGAGGACGCGCTCGCCCGCGTCCACCCGGAGGAACACGAAGTCGCCGCGCTCCACCGCCATTGCGAGGCGCTGGCCCGGCTGGAGTTGACCCCGCCGGTGAAGACCGGCTCGATTCTCGGCCTGCCGCCGACCCGCTCGGCCTGGAAGTTCAAGAGCTCGCTCCTGAAGGACGTCGCCTACGGCCGGATGCTCTTCTCGCAGCGGCGGGAGCTTCACCGCCGCATGGCCGAATGGATCGAGATCGCCGCCGGGGCCGATCCAGAGGCCGCCGCGCCGCTTCTCGCCTTCCACTGGGGCCGCGCCGCGGAAGACCAGGCGCCGGAGCCGGCCGCCGCGATGAAGGCGGTCGGCGCCGGCCGCACCGCCGCGCGCCGGGCGCAACGGCTCCACGCGCTCCGCGAGGCGATCGACTTCTTCGGCCAGGCGCTGACGCTCCTCCGCCGCCTCCCCGAGAGCCCGGAGCGGGACCGGGAGGAGTTGTCCCTCCTCCTCGAACTTGGCCCCTGCCTCGTCGCCGCGCGGAGCTTCTCCGCCCCCGAGGTGAAGGAATGCTTCGACCGGGCGCGCGCCCTGTCCGCCGCCACCGGCGAGCGGCGACCGCTCTTCGACGCGCTCCGCGGGCTCTGGCAGGTGCGCGTCGGCGAGGGGAAATACGCCCGCGCCCGCGACCTCGCGGAAGAGGCGGCGCGGCTCGCCCAAGCGGAGGGGGACCCGTCGCTCGAAGCCGAGGCGCAGCGCCTCGCCGGCTTCGGCGCCTTCTGGGAGGGCGCCTTCGCCGACGCCGCCGAACGGCTCGAAGCCGCGGCCGCGCTCGGGTCGCGCACCGAAGACCCGTTCCTCGCCCGCCGCTGGGGGCAGGACCCGGCCGTGGCCGCCGGCGCCGTCGGCGCCTGGGCGCTCGCGGAGCTCGACCGGGGCGAGGCCGCGCGCGACGCGGCCGAGCGCGCCCGAAGCCGCGCCGCCGCCATCGACCACCCGTTCAGCCTCGCCTATGCCGAAGGCGGCCGGATGTGGACCGCATGGCGTCTCGGCGACCGGGCGATGGCGGCCGAAGCCGGCCGGCTCTGCCGCGATCTCAGCCTCGAGCGCGGCTTCCCCTATCTCGCCTTCGCCGCCCGCGTCGTCGTCGCCTGGGGCGAGGGCGCCGGGTCGGCGGCGGCGACCGCCTGCGAGGAATGGCGCAGGATCGGCGGCGGCATCGGCCTGCCGATCTTCCTGCTCGTCCTCGCCGAGCTTCGGCTCGAAGCCGGCGACGGCGGCGGCGCGCTCGCCACCCTCGCCGACCCGGTCTTCGCCGCGCTGAAGGCGGAAAGCTGGCTCCGCGCCCGGTTCCACGCCGTCCGCGCCGCCGCCCTCGCCGCCACCGGCGCACCCGAAGCCGAGGCCGCCCTCGCCGCGGCGCGTGACGAGGCGGCGGCGCAGGGGGCGAAGCGCCTTCTCGCCGAACTCCGCTGAGGGGCGGCCAGCTTCACCTCGAACCGGCCGGCGGCGTCGGCAGGCGCTTGATCTCGGCATCGCCGAAATCCGTGTAGCCGATGCAGACGTGAACCTTTCCGTCCGGCAAGGCGCCAAGATAGAGGTTCCCCGAATGGGGAAAATCGAGCGGCCGCGCGCCGGGCCGAGCACGATCCGCCGTCACCCCGCTGTCGCCAATCTTCACGGCGCCTTCGGGCGAGACGCAGCCGCTTGCGCGGCGCTCGCCCTCGATCCGGATTTCCGGGCGGACAATCTCCGAAACGCCTTCCAGGTCGACCGCGCGCGCATCCCCGCGGGCTTCGAGGCGGCGATCAGGCTCGCCGATCTGCCGGAAGAGGCCGCCGCCGGATCGCCCTGAGGCGCGGGGCCTAGCCCGCCGAGGCGCGGAGCCTGATCTCCGCCTCGACCAGCCCGCCGAACGCCTCGAAAAGCGCATGGCCCCGGTCGTCGAGATCGCGCGGGCGGAAGTCGATCAGGCAGAGCGTGCCGATCGCCTCGCCGCCCGGCGCGTGGACCGGCCGGCCGGCGTAAAACCGCGCCTTCGGCCCGCCGGCGACCACCGGATTGTCGGCGAAGCGTGGGTCGAGCCGCAGATCCTGCACCACCAGCGGCCGCTCCTCGAGGATGGTGTGGGCGCAGATCGCCACTTCGCGCGTCGTCTCCCCCGGCTCGAAGCCGTGGCAGGATTTCAGCACCTGCCGGTCGCTGTCGATGAAGTTGACGAGCGCCACCGGCACGTCGAAGGCGAGCGCGACGGCCCGCGTCAGCCGGTCGAGGCCGGGTACGGGGCCGCTGTCGAGAAGCTCCAGCGCCCGGAGCGCCGCCACCCGCGCCGCCTCGTCCGCCGGCTTCTGCGCCCGCCGCCAGAGGAGCGGGCGGCGAAGGATCGCCGCCCGCATCCGGGCGCGCGCGTAATGCGGCGTGAACGGCCAGGCCATCCAGCCGGCATGGAGCGCCTCGTCGTCGCGGTCCGCCTCCTCGGCGGCGGTCACGACCAGAAGGGGCGGCGTCTCCGGCCCCCGATCCGCCAGCGCGGCGGCGAGGCCCTCCGGGTCCGCCTCCGCATCCACCACCATCAGCCCCGCGTCCCAGGCCGGCGCGGCGGCCAGCCCCTCCGCCGCCGCCGCCTCGCCGACCGGCGCGCGCGCCGCCTCGCGGAGCGGCCCGATCGCCACCGTCTCCTTCGCGTCCGACGGCGCGAGCGCCCGGCGCGCGTCCGGCTCCGGCGCGCTGCAAGGCGCCGCGCCGCGAAGCTCGAACATCTCGCCCTGCCGGGCCGCCCGAAGGTCGAGCGCCGCGCCCTCGGCATCCAGCCGCGCGCGAAGCGCCGCGACCAAGCCGTCGAGCGCGTCGTCGGTCCGGTCCGGGTCGTGATGGGTGAGAAGCAGCCGCTTCGCCCCCGCCGCCCGGCAGACCGCGGCGGCGTAATCGTGCGTCGAATGCCCCCAGCCGCGCTTCCCGGCGTATTCCTCCGCGGTGTACTGCGCGTCGTGGATCACGAGATCGGCGCCCTTGAGAAAGCCGACATGCCCGGCCTCCCGCCCTTCGAGATCGGCCGCCGTCGGCGCCGCCTTCCGCGCCACGCTCTCATGGTCGCAGGCGTAGACCATCGCGGCCCCGTCCGCCTCTACCCGGTAGCCTAGCGTCAGCACCGGATGGTCGAGGAACCGCGTCCTGATCCGCGCCGCGCCGATCTCGAACCCGCCCTCGGCGAGCTCGTCGAAGCGGATCGCC